>NZ_JASCXL010000167.1:0-16784 GCF_030010595.1 Streptomyces sp. CC224B
CCGGGTGGGCGATACTGGGTTCGAACCAGTGACCTCTTCGGTGTGAACGAAGCGCTCTCCCACTGAGCTAATCGCCCGGGAACGCACTGAACAATACAGGCCCGGGCACCCTTCGTTCAAACCGCCCGCCCGGCCCCCTCAGCGGGACCCCGCGGGCGGCCGCCGCTGGTCCAGGTACGCGGCGAGACCCCGCCTGCCGGCGCGCATCATCGCGGCGTGGTTGAGGCGGAGCAGGGGCCTGCCGGGGACGGCGAGGCGTCGCAGCAGGGGCTTGCGGACGTCGACCTCCTGGTCGTAGCGGGCGCGGGTGGTGCCGTCGGGGGCGGGTGCCAGGGTCCAGCGGGCCCAGCCGTCGAGGTCCCCGGTCATGGCGATCGCGAGGATGCCGCGCTCGGGGTCCCTGCGCTGCTCGCGGGCGGTGACCACGAGGTCGTACGGCAGGAACGAGCGGAACCGCGCGGTGCCGGTGCGCTCGTCGAGGGGGGTCACCTCGCGCACCTGCGGCCACCAGGCCGGGTAGTCCTCGGCGCGCTCCAGCGTCGCGTACACGACGGCGGGTTCGGCGGGCAGATTCCATATGCTGCGAAAGCGGTAATGACACCAGTCCATGGGCCAAGTGTGCTGCCGCGGAACGCGATCCGGCTCCCCCGCGGCGGGCCGGCGCGCCAACTCGGCCGAAATGGGAAGCAGTTATTCCGGGCGGTTCCGCACCCCGCGCCTTTTGTGAAAGGCCGTCACGTACGACAGTGGCCCGGAGGCTGTTTCCAGCCTCCGGGCCACAATCCCGGGTGGGCGATACTGGGTTCGAACCAGTGACCTCTTCGGTGTGAACGAAGCGCTCTCCCACTGAGCTAATCGCCCGGGCGCAGAGAGAACATTACCCCATGTCAGAGGGTGCCTCCGACCACCTGCCCCGACGGGTCCCCGGCGGCCGCGGGCGCTCCGCCGGGGGGCGGCTCACTGGTTGTTGATCTTCCAGGGCATCTCGAAGCCGTACTTGTAGAGGTAGATCCCGGCGAGCGCGCCGACGATCACGAGGCCGATCGTCGTGAGGATGATGTTGCGGCGGCGCACCTTCGGGTCGAGTGCGCGCTGTGCCGCCTCGGTGACCTTCCGTTTCGTCCACCGGAGCACCAACTGCGCCCAGACGAACTCGGTGGCCCAGATCGCCATGCCGCCGAATATCACCACCCAGCCGGGGCCCGGCAGCGGCAGCATGATGATGCCGACCACCACGACCGCGAGGCCGACGATGAAGACGCCGACCTGCCAGCTCAGGTGCAGCGCGCGGCGCGCCTTGATGAACTCCGGCGCTCGCGATCCGAAGGGCTTCTCGGGCTTGGTCCCGCCCGCCGCGTCCTCGGGCGAGTCCGCAACGACCGGCTCGTTACTCCCCGTATTCATGTCGCCAAACCCTACCGGACGGAAACGCGTCACCGGAATGGCCGTACGAACCAATGGGGCAATCCGCCATACGAGGCACCTAAAGACACGCAAAACCCTCAGAGGGGTTTACAACGGCACCGTAGGTGGCATGTCGATTTCGCCGACGTGCGAATCCCCGAGCGCACACTGAGCGAAAGGCCTTGGCGCTTATGAACACCACGGTCAGCTGCGAGCTGCACCTGCGCCTCGTTGTGTCGAGCGAGTCCTCACTGCCTGTACCCGCGGGGCTGCGGTATGACACGGCCGATCCCTATGCCGTGCACGCCACCTTCCACACCGGAGCCGAGGAGACCGTCGAGTGGGTGTTCGCCCGCGACCTTCTCGCCGAGGGCCTGCACCGGCCCACCGGCACCGGCGACGTCCGTGTCTGGCCGTCCCGCAGCCACGGTCAGGGTGTCGTCTGCATCGCCCTGAGCTCTCCGGAAGGCGAGGCTCTGCTCGAGGCCCCGGCGCGGGCCCTGGAATCGTTTCTGAAGCGAACCGACGCGGCCGTGCCACCCGGCACGGAACACCGCCACTTCGATCTCGACACGGAGCTCTCGCACATCCTGGCCGAAAGCTAGTCCGGTCCGTCCGGGAGCCACCCGGCGCCGTCCGACTCGGGGAGACGACGCGGGTACGACAACGACATAGCAAGGCACAGCAGACACCGGCGCCGGTGCCGCGGAATTCCGCGGCTCCGGCGCCGTGGCGTGCGGGGCGTGAGCCGCTAGCATCGGCCAGCATCAGGCGGGCGCCCGCCCGACCCTCATCAGGCCAGGGAGCGAATCGTGCTGATCACCCATGACACCAGGTGTGCGCTCGACGCCGTGGTCGATCTGGTGAACTCCGCGCCGGACGACGAGAGCGACGGCAGCGCCGAGGGGCTCGCGGACGTCGAAGCCCTGCGCGCGTTCGTCCGGTCCCACGCGATCAGTGACGTCGGGGTGCTCACGGAGCGGGATCTGGCGGGGGTGCACCAGATCCGCCGCCGGTTCGCCGAGGTCTTCGCGGCCACCGAGCCGCACGTCGCGGCCGCCCTGCTGAACGAGCTGGTCGCCGCCGCGGGCACCACGCCGCGCCTGACGGACCACGACGGCTACGACTGGCACGTGCACTACTTCGCTCCGGGCGCCTCCGTCGCCGACCACCTGGCGGCCGACTGCGGCATGGCGCTGGCCTTCTTCGTCGTGGCGGGCGAGCAGGAGCGGCTGCGCCGCTGCGAGGCGCCGGACTGCCGCCGGGCCTTCATCGACCTGTCCCGGAACCGCTCCCGCCGCTACTGCGACAGCCGCACCTGCGGCAACCGGCTGCACGGCGCCGCCTACCGCGCCCGGCGGGGGGAGGCGGCGGAACTCGAGCAGGACGGCGTACAGGACGGCGGACGAGACGAGGTGCGGGGCGGGACGCACGGCGGAGCCCGGGGCGCGGCGCGTGACGCGGCGCCGGACCCGGCGGGGAAGGCAGCTCAGGGGCCGGAGGCACTGGAGCAGGGACTAGAGCAGGAAAAGGTCGTGCAGTGAGGCCATGAGCAGCAGGCAGCCGATCACCGCCAGGAAGATCATCAGCGGGGGCTGGGAGAGGGCGAAGAGGCAGCCTCGCGGTTCGTCGGCGGTTCCGTGCCCGTCGGAGGGGGCGGGGTCGCTCTGTGTGGTGGTGTCCAGCATCTCGCGCTGATGATGGCGCAGCGCGGACGCCCGTGGG
The DNA here is from genome assembly GCF_030010595.1 of Streptomyces sp. CC224B. NCBI lineage: Bacteria > Bacillati > Actinomycetota > Actinomycetes > Kitasatosporales > Streptomycetaceae > Streptomyces > Streptomyces sp. CC224B. The sequence goes on from NZ_JASCXL010000167.1 coordinate 3,130, forward strand.
GACCAACGGGCGAATGCGGCAGGGCAGTTCGCCGCGTGCCGCGGCCTTGGCGGGCCCGGTCGGGCGCGCCTGGGCGCGGGGTCCGCGGATACGCTCGAACCGGGGACACGGCTCCGCACCGGGGTCCCCCTCCCGGGGGCCCGCGCCGGGGCTGGAGCGGTTGCCGGGGGTCCCTAGGGTTTCTCAGGGGCGCGGTCCCTGTGCCGCCGCGCGCCCTCGGTCATATCCCGTGCTTCTTGAGGATGGCCTCGATGTCGCTGAAGTCCTCCGCGGGGGCCGCCGTCTTCTTCGGCCCGGCGGCGGGCCGGGCGGTCCCGGCGAGGGAGGGCGCGGAGGCGGCGGGGGCGACGGCGTCCCGCCGGGCGGCCTTGGCCGCGGCCTTGCGCTCCTTGCGGGTGCCTCCGGAGCGGCGCTCGGCCGCGCGGGTCGCCGTGAACAGCAGCCACGCGGCGCCGAGGACGCCGAAGCCTGCCCAGGCGACCGGGCTGAAGGCCGTGTCGGCGGCCCACTCGACGGCTCCGGTCATCACCAGGCCCAGCGGGACCAGGGCGTAGGCGGCGAGGCGGGCGGCGGCGAGGAAACGCTTGCGGTACGCCGTGACGGCGGCTATGCCGAGGCCGGCCGCGGCGACGGCGGAGCAGATGGTCTCGGCAATCATCCCGGTCCTCCAGGCGTGCGGGCGCGGTGCGGTCTCGCTTGTCTCCCCTCCATCCTGCACCGGGCCGGGGCCGGGAGGCCACGGCGTGGGGCGGACATCAGGGAGATATCCGGGTAGCCCCTCCTCCCCAGGTGCCGGTGGGGGCGCGGGGGGCTGGGAGACTGTGCCCATGAACGACTCTTCCGCCACCGGTCCCGCCAGCCCCGTCGTCATCGAGGTCTGGTGCGAGCTGCAGTGCCCCGACTGCCGCACCGCCCTGGACGACGTACGCGCCCTGCGGGAGCGCTACGGCGACCGCGTCGAGCTGCGCCTGCGCCACTTCCCGCTGGAGAAGCACCGGCACGCCTTCGCCGCCGCGCAGGCCGCCGAGGAGGCGCTGGAGCAGGGCAAGGGCTGGGAGTACGTCGAGGCGGTGCTGGCCCGGGTCGAGGAGCTGGACCGTGCGGGAGAGCCCTTCCTGGTCCAGGTGGCGCAGGAACTGGGCCTGGACGCCGAGGAGTTCGACACCGCGCTGGTGGACGGGCGGCACATCCTGATCGTCGACGCCGACCAGGCCGAGGGCAAGGCGATCGGCGTCACCGGGACGCCGACGTACGTGGTCGGCGGGGAGCGCCTCGACGGCGGCAAGAGCCAGGAGGGCCTGCGCGAGCGCGTCGAGGAGATCACCGACCGGCTCCTCGCCCAGGGCTGAGCCCTCCGGACCCGCGCGGCGGCCGCCCCCTCCCGCCCCCGGCCTCGTACCGGCCCGGCCCTTGCACGCCCGGCCTCGCGGTGAGGGCGAGCCGGGTCAGAGCAGCGGCTTGTACAGGTGGTACTCGACCGGCTCGTAGCCGAGGGACTCGTACAGGCGCAGGGCCGGGGCGTTGCCCGCGAACACCTGCAGGGCGACGCGGGAGCGGCCCTCCTCCAGGCACTGGGCCTCGGCGACCAGCATCAGGGACCGGCCGTGGCCGCGTCCGCGGTGCTCCGCGCCCACCTCGACGTCGTACACGAAGCCGTCGCCGTCCTCCTCGGCGAGCCACAGCGTGCCGACCACCGTGTCCTCGTGGAGCAGGACGCTCAGCCGGGCGCCGGGGGTGGCGAACCCGTCGGGGAGTAAGCGGGCGTAGTCCCGTTCGGCCTTGGCGTGCGCCTGGTCGTCGGGGACGCCGCGCTCGGCCCAGTCGCGGCCGTACTCCGCCTTCGCGTGCGCGGCCCAGGCGGTGAACTCCGGCCCCGTCATCGGCCGCGCCCGGACGCCGTCGGGCAGCGCGGGCGGCCGCGGCGGCAGGGACTTGGCCAGGCGGCGGCCGCGCTCCACGTAGCCGAGCGCGGTGGCGAGGCCGAGGGCGCCCGGGGCGGTCGCGGGCACGGCCGCCTCGATACGGGCGCAGCCCCAGCCGCGCGCCACTTCCTCGGCGGCGAGGGCCGCCACGGTGCCGCGGCCGCGGTGGCGGTCCGGCTCGTCGATCCGCAGGTCCAGGATCCGGGCGACGCGGGATCCGAAGACCGGGTGGGTGGCCAGGTGGATCCGGCCGACGGGGCGGCTGTTGACGCACACGTCGTAGGCGCGTGACGTCGTGCCGTCCTCGGCGTTGCGCTGCAGCGGCCCGGCCGGCCGCAGAGTCGTGGTCATCACGGGTGTTGTACCCGCCCCGCGGCCCCCGCGTCATCCGTATTTACCGGCACCGGCCGGTCCGGTCTCCGGCGCAGGCCGGTGCCGGTAACCGGACCGGGCCGCGCGGTCTCAGGGGTCCAGGTCGTCGGCGGCGCGCTCGGCGAAGACCCGCATCGCCTTGGCGGTCACCGGGCCGGGGGCGCCGGGCAGTTCGCGGCCGTCGACGCGGTGGACGGCCTGTACGTCGCGCAGCGTGGAGGTGAGGAAGACCTCGTCGGCCCGGTCGAGGACGTCGAGGGGCAGGTCGGTCTCCCGGGCGCCGGTCCACTCGACGGTCAGCGCGCGCGTGATGCCCGCGAGGCAGCCGGAGGCCACCGGCGGGGTGTGGATCTCGCCGTCGAGGACGACGAAGACGTTCGAGCCGGTGCCCTCGCACAGCCGTCCCGCGGTGTTGGCGAAGAGTGCCTCGCTCGCGCCCTGTGCGGTGGCGCGGGCGAGCGCGAGCACGTTCTCCGCGTACGAGGTGGTCTTCAGGCCGGTCAGGGCGCCGCGCTCGTTGCGGGTCCACGGGACGGTGATCACGGCGGTGGAGTCGGGCCTGCGCGCGGTCTCGCCGAGGGCGACGACGAGGGTCGGGCCGTGGTCGCCGCGGTCCGAGCCGAGCGGGGAGAGGCCGCCGGTGTAGGTGATGCGCAGGCGGCCGAGGGCCGTGGGGTTGGCGTCGAGGACGGCGGCGCTCGCGCGGCGGACCTCGTCCAGGTCCGGCTCGGGCAGGCCGAGTCCGCGCGCGGAGCGGGCGAGCCGGTCGAGGTGGCGGGTGAGCGCGAAGAGCCGCCCGTCGACCGCCTTCACCGTCTCGAAGACGCCGTCGCCGACGGTCAGGCCGTGGTCGAGGACGGAGACGCGCGCGGACGCGAGGTCGTGCAGGCCGCCGTCGATCCATATCTTCACGAAGGGGTCCCTCCCGTTGGTTCGTACGTGCCCGACGCTACCGCCAGCAGCCGCTCGGCCTTGAGCTCGGTCTCGCGCCACTCCCCCTCGGGGTCGGAGCCCCAGGTGATGCCCGCGCCCGTGCCGAAGCGCAGGACGCCGGCGGCCCGGTCGACCCAGAAGGTGCGGATGCCGACCGCGAGCTCGCCCGTGCGGCGGTCGGCGTCGACCCAGCCGATGCCGCCGCAGTAGGGGCCGCGGGGCGCCGTCTCCAGGGTGTCGATGATCCGCAGGGCGCTGGACTTGGGGGCGCCGGTGACGGACCCGGGCGGGAAGGCGGCGTCGAGCAGCTCCGGCCAGCCCGTCCCGGCGCGCAGCTCGCCGCGCACGGTGGAGACGAGGTGGACGAGGCCCGGGTGCTTCTCCACGACGCACAGCTCGGGCACGGTGACGGTGCCGGTCGCGCAGACCCGCCCGAGGTCGTTGCGGACGAGGTCGACGATCATCACGTTCTCGGCGTAGTCCTTGTCCAGGAGGTCCGCCTCGGTGCGCCCGGTGCCCTTGATCGGCCCGGACTCGACAACCCCTCCGGCGCGGCGCAGGAACAGCTCGGGCGAGGCCGTGGCGACCTCCACGCCGTGCCCGGGCAGACGAATCGTTCCTGCGTACGGCGCCGGGTTCCCGCGCGCGAGGAGGGCGGTCAGGGCGTCCACGTCGGCGTCGGCGGGCACCGGCGCGGACAGGACGCGGCAGAGGTTCGCCTGGTAGACGTCCCCGGCCGCGATGTGCGCGCGCACGCGGCGCACCCCGTCCGTGTACGCGGCGCGGTCGAGGGAGGTCGTCCAGTCGCCGGCCGCCGGGCCGTGCCAGGCGCCGGGCACGGGGGCGGGCACCGGCTCCTCGCGCACCCGCCCGAAGCGGGCGCACACCAGACGGCCCTCGAAGTCCGCGCAGACAGCCCAGAAGCCCCGGCTGTCCAGGGCGGAAGGGTCGCTGGTCACGTCGCGCAGCTCGGTCGCGACAAGGCCGCCGAAGCGGGCCAGGGGAGACAGGTCGTGCACGGCTGCGAGTCTATGACCGGCGCCGTTGCCGCGCCCCGGGCCCGGGTGACCAGGGCGGCAGCGCAGCACGCTGCGCAAACGCGTTTTTGTGCTGGCCCAGGAATCCGCTAGAGTTCAACACGTCGCCGGGACGCGGAAGCCGACCGGGAAAGACAAGCGGACGTAGCTCAGTTGGTAGAGCGCAACCTTGCCAAGGTTGAGGTCGCCAGTTCGAACCTGGTCGTCCGCTCGCAGGAACGCGGGGGATCTTCCCGACACCCCGTACTCCTGGTGGAGTGGCCGAGAGGCGAGGCAACGGCCTGCAAAGCCGTCTACACGGGTTCAAATCCCGTCTCCACCTCCAAGGACGATTAGCTCAGCGGGAGAGCGCTTCCCTGACACGGAAGAGGTCACTGGTTCAATCCCAGTATCGTCCACTGGAATCTCTGATCATGGCCCTCGCGCTCTGATCACCAGAGGTTTCCCCGCGCGATTAGCTCAGCGGGAGAGCGCTTCCCTGACACGGAAGAGGTCACTGGTTCAATCCCAGTATCGCGCACGCAGCACCCACCACCTGCGGGTTCGTCCCGTCGATGGTCCCGCGCGATTAGCTCAGCGGGAGAGCGCTTCCCTGACACGGAAGAGGTCACTGGTTCAATCCCAGTATCGCGCACCAGCTCCACGAAGCCCCCGGCCGGGAATCGGCCGGGGGCTTCGTCGTGTCAGCGCGTCACGACGAGAACAGCATGTGGCCGAAGCTCTTGTGCCGCTTGTGGCCGTGGTGGTCGTAGTGCCCGTGGTGGCCGGCGGCCGGGGCGCCCCAGGCGGGGGCGGGCGCGGCCGGGTAGCTCTGCGGCGGGGCGGGCGGCGCGGGCGGGGCCTGGTGGGCGCTCCACTGGCCCTCCAGGCGCGTCAGGGACTCCAGCTCCCCGTAGTCCAGGAATATCCCCCGGCACCCGCTGCACTGCTCGATCTGGACGCCGTTGCGGTTGTACGTGTGCATCGGCGCGTGGCACTTGGGACAGTGCATGGGCGGTCCAACTCCTCGTCGGTGATGACGGCTTCACCGGGCTTCTGCCCGGCTTCGGTGCGTTGCACCCTACTTCGTGCCCCTGGGTGCGGGGCCGGGCGGGACGGCGGCCATCCGGCGGCAGGCGGCGACGACGTCCTGTTCGACCTCGTCCAGGGAGCGGCCCGCCGCGGTCGCCTTGGTGATCGCCAGCGCCGCCGTCTGCACGGTCAGCGCGCGGGCCGGGACGTCGAGCACCGGCCACGGGTCGCCGGTGGCGGGGACCGCGGGGCCGCCCGCCGCGCGGTACGCGTCCAGGAACCGCGCCCACTCCCCCGCCCCCAGCAGGCCGCAGGCGTACCAGGCGGCGGGCCGGGCCAGGTCCCAGGCGGGGTCGCCGAGCCCCAGGTCGTCGATGTCGATCAGCAGCCAGCGGCCCCGGGCGCGGACGAGCTGCCCCAGGTGCAGGTCGCCGTGGCACAGGCGCGCCGGGCCCGGGGCCGGGGCTTCGGCGCGGGCCCAGGGCGGCAGGGCGGACCAGGCCCGCTCGACGGCGGGGGCGTCGGGGTGCGGGGCCGTCGCCGTCGCCGCGCGCAGGCGGGCGAGGGCCCGGGCCGCCTTCCGCGGGCCCCGCATGTCCGGCAGGGGGGCCGGCAGCTCGGCGGGCGGGGTGCGGTGGAGGCGCGCCAGGAGGGCGGCGGCCGCCTCCCAGGGCGCGGCGTCCGGGTCGTCCCGGTCGACGGGGTCGCCGTACGGCCAGAGCGTGACCAGGCGGTCGTGCAGGCGGCTGGCGCGCGCCGTGAGGGGGGCCAGGAGGGTGTCGGCGAGGCCGGGGTGGGCCGCGGTGGCCAGGCGGGCGGCGAGGTGACGCTCGTCGGTGCCGGGCGCGTGGGCCTTGGCGACGACGTCACCGTGGCGGACCACCAGGGCGTCGGGGCGGTCGGCCAGGACGGTGGCGGGCGGGGCACAGGGGCAGCCGCGGGCGGCGGGGGCGTGGGCGCGGAGCTCGGCGTGGGCGGCCAGGGCGGGGAGGAGGGGCACGGGGGTCACGGGGCTCATGGGGGTTCTGGGAGGGGTGTGGGTGTGGGTGTGGGGTGAGCGTACGGGGCGGGGGCCTGGCCCTCTTACGGTGCCAGGGGGCTGCCGACCCCTGGACCCCGGCCCCGGCTCCTCGGCGCTGCGGGCCTCGTTCTTACTCGCGGCGGCGACAGCGGCGACAGCCACGGGACGGCGACGGCGGACGGTCGTGTCCCGGGCGGGCGCAGTACACCACCGTGGCCCGGGGCAGTACGGGCCCGGCCGTACGTGAGGCAACCGGGCACCTGAAGGAGCAGCGGCGGTGCGGGAGCACGGCACGTGCGAGAGCACGGCATGCAGGGGAAGGCGCGGAGGGAAGGCACGCGGGGGAAGACATGCGGGGAAGGCATCCGGGGGAACAAGACAGCCCGCGTAGCTCCCCAGCTACGCGGGCTGTGTGCCGTCCGCCGCACCCCCGTCCCCACGGGGTTTCATGGCCGGATGTCCCCGCCCGGACCGCTCTTCCGGGCCTGGGGCGCCGCTCAGCGCCCCAGCATCACGCCCACGGACGACGCCTGTGTGACCACTGCGTCCCAGCCGCCGAAGGCGACCGTCAGCAGGGCGGCCAGGGGGAGGACCATGAGCGTCGCCACCAGCGGGTGGCGGGTGCCTGACGGCCGGACGCCCAGGGTGAAGAGCCTGCGTCCGTGCGTGCGGATCATCGTCCGCGGCGCGGTGTCCGCCATGGTCTCCCTCCCTTCCTGACTCTCTTGTTGTTCCGTTCGGAGTTGTGGTTCCGTCCGGAGGTTCGTGCTGTTCGTGCGGTTCGTATGGTTCGTGTGGTTCGGGCAGCGGCGGGTGTCTGACCTCGGGGGACGAGTGCTGCACCCGCCGCTTGACCTCAAATCTAGGCGCCGGGGGGCATGCCGCACGTCATGCCCTCGTACCGCTTGCCGGGCCTCCCGGAGGATGACCGCTCGTCACACAAGTACTCCCGTGGGTGGAGACGGGGACCTAGGTCCTGACTAGGTCTCAGGGTCTTCCCCGAGGGGACGTCCGGTTCGTTCCGAGGTGTCCTCTCTCGGGACGGGCTGCTCCACCAGGGCCAGGACGCGGTTGGCCATGAACCGCGCGGTGCGCACCACGGAGCCGCTGCGGGTGACTTCGCTCACTTCCACCACTCCCCTGCGGACGGCGGTCTCCACACGGCGGCCTGCCCGGCTCGCCACCACTTCGTACGTACGCGTCGTGTCCCCGGCGTCCACGACTATCTCCACGCGATCACCCTTCACGGGATCAATCCCCCTTCGACGGCGGGCGGTTGGGGGTGCGGGTGGCGGCCATGAGCCCTCGGCGCGCGCCACCTGACCACTTTTCAAGTTTCGCACCGGGCACTGACAATCGATCGGCTCGTGAGGGCGCGGCCTCTGCACGGCCCGGGCCGTGGAAACGTAAGCTGTGGCTCGTCAGACGGACCGGGCAGCGGGGATGAACATGGCGATGATGCGCCTGAGGCGCGAGGACCCGCGTGTCGTCGGCTCGTTCAGGCTGCACAGGCGGCTGGGCGCCGGCGGGATGGGTGTCGTCTATCTGGGCTCCGACCGCCGCGGGCAGCGGGTGGCGCTGAAGGTGATCCGGCCGGACCTGGCCGAGGACCAGGAGTTCCGCTCGCGCTTCGCCCGGGAGGTCTCGGCGGCCCGGCGGATCCGGGGCGGGTGCACCGCCCGCCTGGTGGCCGCCGACCTGGAGGCCGAGCGGCCCTGGTTCGCCACCCAGTACGTGCCCGGACCCTCCCTGCACGACAAGGTCGCCGCCGAGGGCCCGCTGTCCGCCGCGGAGGTCGCCGTCATCGGCGCCGCGCTGTCGGAGGGGCTCGTCGCCGTGCACGAGGCCGGTGTGGTGCACCGGGACCTCAAGCCCTCGAACATCCTGCTGTCCCCGAAGGGGCCGCGGATCATCGACTTCGGCATCGCCTGGGCGACCGGCGCCTCGACGCTGACGCACGTGGGCACGGCCGTCGGGTCGCCCGGTTTCCTCGCGCCCGAGCAGGTGCGCGGGGCCGCCGTCACGCCCGCCACGGACGTGTTCGCGCTCGGCGCCACCCTCGCGTACGCCTGCATGGCGGACTCACCCTTCGGGCACGGCAGTTCCGAGGTCATGCTGTACCGGGTGGTCCACGAGGAGGCCCAGCTGCGCGGCGTGCCCGACGCGCTGGCGCCGCTGCTGCGGGCCTGTCTGGCGAAGGACCCGGAGGAACGTCCCAGCACGCTGCAGTTGTCGCTGCGGCTGAAGGAGATCGCGGCCCGCGAGGCGCAGGGGCTCTCCGAGGTGCGGCCGCCCGCGCCGCGCCAGGAGCAGCACGAGCGCCCGACGGGCCGGCTCACCGAGGAGTACGCCGAACAGCGCACCCAGCGCCGGCCCGCGCCGGGCACTCCCCCGCCGCGCACCGGCCCGTCCAGGACCGGCTCGCGTGACGCCGGGCCCCGTACGGGCGGCTCCCGTACGGGCGGCTCCCGGGCCGGTGGCGCCCGGCCGCCGGGGGCGCGCGGCCCGCGGTCCACCGGCAGCAGGCCCGCGCCCCGCGGCACCGCCGGGCGGCAGGGGCCGCGCACCACCGGGACCCGGCTGCGGCCCGCCAACCCGCGGCTGCTGCGGCAGCGGCTCTTCGTGTTCGTGGTCGTGACGCTGCTCGTGGCCCTGGGCATCGCGGCGGCGCAGGGGTGCCAGGGCCCCGCGCGCGGGCTCGGCGACGTACGCCAGGAGCGGGGCGTGGTGACCGACGTACGGCAGTACCCCGTCGAGGACCCCGTGGAGCACCCGGGGCCGTAGGGCTCAGGACGCGGGGCGGCCCGTCGCCACCGCGTAGAAGGCCACCGCGGCGGCCGCGCCCACGTTGAGCGAGTCGACGCCGTGGGCCATCGGGATGCGTACCCATTCGTCGGCGGCGACCAGGGCCTGGCGGGACAGGCCGTCGCCCTCGGCGCCCAGCATCAGCGCGACGCGCTCCATGCGGTGGGGCGCCGCCTCGTCGAGGGTCTTGGCCTTCGGGTCGGGCGTCAGGGCCAGCAGGTCGAAACCCGCTTCCCGTACGGTGTCCAGGCCCCGGGGCCAGGAGTCCAGGCGGGCGTACGGCACGGAGAAGACGGCGCCCATGGAGACCTTCACCGAACGGCGGTACAGGGGGTCGGCGCAGTCCGGCGAGAGCAGGACGGCGTCCATGCCGAGGGCGGCGGCCGAGCGGAAGATCGCGCCGATGTTGGTGTGGTCGTTGACGGCCTCCATCACGGCGACGCGGCGGTGCGCGCGCAGCAGCTCCTCGGCCGTGGGCAGCGGTTTGCGCTGCATGGAGGCGAGGGCGCCGCGGTGCACGTGGTAGCCGGTGACCCGCTCGGCGAGCTCGGGGCTGACGGCGTAGACGGGGGCGGGCACCTCGTCGATGACGTCGCGCATGACGTCCACCCACTTGGCGGAGAGCAGCATCGAGCGCATCTCGTAGCCCGCCTGCTTCGCGCGTCGGATGACCTTCTCGCCCTCGGCGATGAACAGGCCCTCGGCGGGCTCGCGCCTGCGGCGCAGCTCGACGTCGGTCAGGCCGGTGTAGTCGCGCAGACGCGGGTCGGCGGGGTCCTCGATGGTTTCGATGGCTGCGTTGGGTTCGCTGCTGCTGTGCTCGGCCACAGGGTGATACTGCCTTGTCCGGGGGGTGGTGCCAACGGCTGCGGACGGGATCCGTTACCGGTGGTTACGGGTGCGGGGGGTGGGGGCTCGCGGGCTGCCGCGGGCGCCGGGGCTAGTCCCGGGGGCGCAGGTCGTCGGGGCCCACCGTGACCACCTCGCCGATGACGATCACCGCGGGGGGCTTGACCTCGTGGGCGCGGACGGCCTCGGCGACCGTGGCCAGGGTGGCGTCGACGCGGCGCTGGGCGGCCGTCGTGCCCTCCTGGACGACGGCGACCGGGGTGTCGGGCGCCTTGCCGTGGGCGGTCAGGGTCTCGGCGATACGGCCGATCTTGTCGACGCCCATGAGGATGACGAGGGTGCCGCGCAGCGCGGCCAGGGCGGGCCAGTCGACGAGGGAGCGCTCGTCGTCGGGGGCGATGTGGCCGCTGACCACGGTGAACTCGTGGGCCACGCCGCGGTGCGTGACCGGGATGCCGGCGGCACTCGGCACCGAGATCGAGCTGGAGATGCCGGGGACGACGGTGCAGGGGATGCCCGCGGCGGCCAGGGCCTGGACCTCTTCCATGCCGCGGCCGTAGACGTAGGGGTCGCCGCCCTTGAGCCGGACCACCGCCTTGCCCTGCTTGGCGTGCTCGATGAGGGCGTTGTTGATGGCTTCCTGGGCCATGAAGCGGCCGTACGGGATCTTCGCCGCGTCGATGACCTCGACGTGCGGCGGCAGCTCGGCGAGCAGGTCGCGCGGGCCGAGCCGGTCGGCGATGACGACGTCCGCCTCGGCGAGCAGCCTGCGGCCGCGGACCGTGATGAGGTCGGGGTCGCCGGGGCCGCCGCCGACGAGGGCGACGCCGGTGGCGCGGGCGCGGTGGTGCGGGGCCACCAGGGTGCCGTCGTGCAGGCCCTCCACGATCGCGTCGCGGACGGCGGCGGTGCGGCGCGGGTCTCGGTCCTCGGCGTCGGTGGTGAGGACGGCGACGGTGAAGCCCGCGCTCCGGCCGGTGGCGGGGGTCCAGGCGGTGGCCTCGTCGGCGTCGTCGGCGCGGACGCACCAGACGCGCTCGCGCTCGCCCTCGGCCGAGGCGCGGGTGTTGGCCTCGGCGTCGCTGGTGGCGATCAGGGCGTACCAGGCGCCGGTGAGGTCGCCGTCCTCGTACCTGCGGCGGTGCCAGGTGATCTCGCCCGCGGTCGCCATCGCCTCCACCGAGGGGGTGGCCGACGGGGAGACGAGCTGGACGTCCGCGCCCGCCGCGATGAGGGCGGGGAGGCGGCGCTGGGCCACCTGGCCGCCGCCGAGGACCACCACGCGGCGGCCGGTGAGGCGGAGGCCTACGGGGTAGGCGGGGTGTTCGGCCATGGCGGGCGGCTCCTCGTCGGGGCGGGACAGTGGGCGCTACTGCTCTGGAGCGGCCCTGACGTGCGGATTTTAGCCGTGGCTTCAGCGTACGGCGGGAGTGGGGGCGGAGGCGGGACGGGATGGCGGCGGGCCCGGCCGGGGGGCGCCCGGGCCCCCCCCCCCCCGGGACCGGGGGGCAGCGCCCCCCGGCGCCCCCGTTCCTCGCGCCGCGCGCCCCCTCGGACGCCGGGCGGGCCCGGTGGGGGCTACTTCTCCGTGACCCCGGCCGAGTCGAACGTCGCCACCTCGTGCATCGCCCGCGCCGCGCTCTGCACCACCGGGAGGGCCAGGAGGGCGCCGGTGCCCTCGCCGAGGCGGAGGTCCAGATCCACCAGGGGGCGCAGGCCCAGCTTGTTCAGGGCCGCCACGTGGCCGGGCTCGGCGCTGCGGTGGCCCGCGATGCAGGCGGCGAGGACCTCGGGGGCGATGGCGCGGGCCACCAGGGCGGCGGCCCCCGCGCTGACGCCGTCGAGGATCACGGGGGTGCGCAGGGAGGCGCCGCCGAGGAGCAGGCCCACCATCGCCGCGTGCTCCAGGCCGCCGACCGCGGCGAGGACGCCGACGGGGTCGGCCGGGTCGGGCTGGTGCAGCTCCAGGGCGCGGCGGACGACCTCGACCTTGCGGGCGTGCATCTCGTCGTTGATGCCGGTGCCGCGGCCGGTGACCTCGGCGGCGTCGGTGTCCGTGTAGACGGAGATCAGGACCGCCGACGCGGTGGTGTTGGCGATGCCCATCTCGCCGGTCAGCAGCGCCTTGTTGCCCGCGGCGACCAGGTCGCGGGCCGTCTCGATGCCGACCTCGATGGCCGCCTTGACCTCGTCGCGGGTGAGCGCGGGCCCCGTGGTCATGTCGGCCGTGCCGGGCCTGATCTTGCGGGGCAGCAGGCCGGGGGTGGCCGGGAGTTCCCCGGCCACGCCGACGTCGACGACGCAGACCTCGGCGCCGACCTGGTGGGCGAAGGCGTTGCAGACGGCGCCGCCGCCGAGGAAGTTGGCGACCATCTGGGCGGTCACCTCCTGCGGCCAGGCCGTGACGCCCTGGGCGTGGACGCCGTGGTCGCCCGCGAAGATGGCGACGGCGGCCGGTTCCGGGATCGGCGGGGGGCACATCCGGGACAGGCCGGAGAGCTGCGCCGAGATGATCTCCAGCATGCCCAGGGCCCCGGCGGGCTTGGTCATGCGCTTCTGGCGCTCCCAGGCCTCGCCGAGCGCCTTGGCGTCCAGCGGACGGATGTTGGCGACGGTCTCGGCGAGCAGGTCGTGCGGGTCCTCGCCGGGCAGGGCGCGTCGGCCGTACGTCTCCTCGTGCACGACCCACGACAGCGGGCGGCGCTTGGACCAGCCCGCCTGCATCAGCTCCGGCTCGTCCGGGAACTCGTCGACGTACCCGACGCACAGGTACGCGACGACCTCCAGGTGTTCGGGCAGGCCGAGGGTGCGGACCATCTCGCGCTCGTCGAAGAAGCTGACCCAGCCGACGCCGAGGCCCTCGGCGCGCGCGGCGAGCCAGAGGTTCTCGACGGCGAGCGCGGAGGAGTACGGGGCCATCTGCGGCTGCGTGTGGCGGCCGAGGGTGTGGCGCCCGCCGCGCGTGGGGTCGGCGGTGACGACGATGTTCACCGGGGTGTCGAGGATGGCCTCGATCTTCAGTTCCTTGAACTGCTTGGCCCGGCCCTTGGGCAGCGACTTCGCGTACGCCTCCCGCTGGCGCTGGGCCAGTTCGTGCATGGTGCGGCGGGTCTCAGCGGAGCGGATGACCACGAAGTCCCAGGGCTGGGAGTGGCCGACGGACGGCGCCGTGTGGGCCGCCTCCAGGACGCGGAGCAGCACCTCGTGCGGGATGGGGTCGCTGCGGAAGCCGTTGCGGATGTCGCGGCGCTCGCGCATGACGCGCAGCACGGCCTCGCGCTCGGCGTCGGCGTAGCCCGGGGCGGGCGGGCCGAGCGGGGCCGCCGGCGCGGCGGGCTCGGTCCCGTCCGGGTCGGCGTCGTCCGCCACGGCCGGCGTGCTCAGGTCCTCGGGGCCCTCCTCCACGGTCTCGGGGAGTGCGGTGGGCTCTTCGGCGCCCGCCGGGGGCTCGTCGGCCTGGGGCGCGGTGTCGGTCGGTTCGGCCGGGGTGGGTGCGTGCATCGGCTCGTCGGGGGCGGTCGGCCCCTCGGCGGACGGCTGCGGGCCGTCCGCGGCGGGGGCGGGTGCGGGTGCCGCCTGGGCGACGGGGGCGGCCGTGGGCCGGTCGCCGTCGCGGGGCGCGGGCACGGTGGGTACGGGCTGCGCCCCGGGCTCGGCGGCCGCCTCGGGCTCGGCCTGGGCTTCGGGCAGGGGCGCGGGGGCGTC
>NZ_JASCXL010000168.1:0-16106 GCF_030010595.1 Streptomyces sp. CC224B
GTGCCGCCTGTTGAGTCATCAACATTCCTTACATCAGTGACATGTGCCGCATGGGGTTATCAACCTGCCGTAAACGCACCAAGATGGCGCGGTGACGCGCTTGGAAGCGGGTACCGCGTAACCAGAACACCGGTGTCCACACCGCCGGGTTGCTCACTCCGTTCGCTTCTCGCCCAACGGGTACGCGCCCGGCCCGTCCGGCCCGAGCGCACCGGAGCCCCTCCCGGGCCCCTTCCGCCGCGCACCGAAGCCACTCCCCGCCCCCGGCGCCCCTCGCGTACCGCACCCCTCGATGTCCGTACGCCGCCGTGTCCGCTGCCGCCGCACGCCTGTGCGATGTCGGCGCCGGCGGGGCAGCGCTCTCACCGTCCGCCTGCCTCCCGAGCCCAATGGAGACGCCGCCACGGCGCGTACCTAGGGCGTACGCGGCGGGTCGCGCAGGACGTCGGCCGTGATGTCCGCCAGGGAGCGGCCGGTGCGGAAGGCCTCGGCGCGCAGGAGGGCGAGGGCGTCCTCCGGGGCGACGCCGCGCCGGGCCGCCAGGGTGCCGACGGCGCGCGAGGTGTCGTACCAGTGGGCGCGCACCACCTCCTCCGGCTCCCACGACGGGGCATCGGAGCCGGTCAGCAGCATCTCGCGGGTGGGCATGAGGGCGACCGTCACCGCGTTGGCCACGGCGGCCGCCTCCTCCAGGCCCTCCGCGTCCAGAGCGTGGGCGTCGTACGCCAGCAGGTCGACCGAGCCGAGGACGTAGTCGCCGAAGAAGAGAGGGAAGCCGTACACGGACCGCACCTGCGGCAGCTTCTGTCGCACCTCCGCCCCGAACAGGGGCCACGGCGTCAGGTCCCGCCACAGATCGTCCAGCGCCACGGGCTCACCCGTCTGCGCGGCCTCGATGCAGGGCCCCTCCAACACCGTGAACTGGGTTTCCTCCAGGAGCAGGGCGTCGTCGTTGGTGGCGGCCAGCAGTTGGCGCGACGGGGTGTCGGTGAGCAGCGACAGCGTGGCACCGCCCATCCCGAGCCCCTCGCACACCGCCGCGCACACCCGCCGGGGAACCTCCCGGTCGGGCACGCCCGCCGCGGCCTCCGCCACCAGCCGCACCGTCTTCATCGCCTCGGCCGCCATCCGTCCCTCCGCTGCCCTCACTCATGACGGGCGCCCGCCCGTCCCGGCCGCACTCGCCAGCCGTACGGGCGGAGGGCCCCTGACGTGCGGGCACCGCTCCCTCCGCGCATCCCGAGTGCCCCGGATCGCCCCGCGCACGCTCCTGCGGTACGCCGTGGGCCCCGGACGCGTGGCGGGTGCGCCCGCCGGACCGGGGCGCGGCTCACGGCGTCAACTACAGCAAATGCCGGTCGCCGGGTTGGAGTTGCTCGGTGGCCTCGGTCACGGGCAGGCGCAGGTCGGCGCCCATCGGGCCGGCCGGGGGGCAGGGCAGCTCCGTGGTCCACCGGTTGCCGCGGATCAGGACCGGCAGGTGGTGGCCGCGGTTGACCCAGGTGAACCGGGCCCGCCTCCAGGTCCAGGTCGGCCAGGACGCCGGTGACGTAGCGGCTGGTGCCGAACTGCTGGATCGGCCCCGGAGTCCTAGCTCAGACACCAGCCGCGAACCAGCCCGATGATCACGCGCTCGCCGCCGTGGCGGCCTGTTCGTCGTGTTCGCGCAGCATCCGCATGACGGTGGCGGGTGAGGGGTGCCGGCCCTTCTTCGCGCCCGTGGTGATGACGAGACGCTTGGCGATGTCGCGCAGACTCCTCTCCTGGCTACGCAGGTGGAGAGCCATGGAGAGCATGGACTCGTCGGTGACGCCGGCGCCGCCGATGGTCTTGCCTCGCTTGCGGGCGGACTCGTGGCCTTCGAGGGTGCGGTCGCGGATGTACTCGCGCTCCATGCCGGACATCGCGGCGAGCACGGTGAACACGATGCCGGACGGGTCGTGCGAGCCCTTCAGCTCCCCGGTGAGGAACTCCAGGCCGACGTCGCTCGCCTTCAGTTCCTCGGCGAGCATGGCGAGTTCGATGCCGCGGCCGAGTCGTTTGTGTTCGTGGACGACGAGGGTGACCCGACGCCGGAGGAACGGATCTCCCCGGCGAGCTTCACGGCGGCCTCCAGCATCGACCGGGCACTATTGCCGACCTATTCCCATGTTCCGTCGGCTGATCAGCGGTGGGGCCGGAGGTCGGACCGGCGCCGGGTGGCGTGGATGGAACCGAGCAGATTGAGGGACTGGGCACTGGGACTGCCTGGTTCCGCGTGGTAGATGACGAGCTGCTGGCCGGGGGCGTCGCGTACGTCGAAAGCCTGGTAAGTGAGGGTGAGGGGGCCGACGTCCGGGTGGAGGAAGCGTTTGGCGTCCTGGGTCTTGCCGCGCACGGCGTGGGCGTTCCAGAGGCGGGTGAAGTCCGCGCTGTGCTCAGTGAGGGTGCGGACGAGTTCGCGTAGCCGTGGGTTGTCAGGGTCGAATCCGGTTGCCTCGCGGAGGTTGGCGACGGTGGCCAGTGCTGCCCGGTCCCAGTCCGCGTAGAAGTTGCGGCCCGCGGGGTCGAGGAAGGTCATGCGGGCCAAGTTGTCCGCCGGCTCGAACGGGGCATAGAGGGCATCGGCCAGGGCGTTGACGGCGAGGAGGTCCAGAGTCCGGCTCATGACGAACGCTGGAGTGTTCGGGTAACCGTCCATGAGCTGTCGCAGCGAAGGGCTGACCCGCTCGGCGGCGTGGACGGAGGGCTGGTCGTTCGGCGTGGCCCCGGCCAGCCGGTACAAGTGCGCGCGTGCGTCCGCGTCGAGGCGCAGCGAGCGGCTGAGCGCGTCGACCACCTGGGGTGAGGGGTTGCGCTCGCGGCCCTGTTCCAGGCGGGTGTAGTAGTCGGCGTTCACTCCGGCCAGGACGGCGACCTCCTCGCGGCGCAGTCCGGCGACTCTGCGGGCCCCGTAGCTCGCCATGCCGACGTCCTCCGGCCGCAGGCCGTCGCGGCGTGCGCGCAGGAAGTCTCCCAGGTGGTTGTCGTCCATGTGTTCAGGCTAGGCGGTGGCCCGGTGCGCTGCCCGGGTGTGCCACACCCAGGCAGCGCGCGTCCTGGTTGATGGCCGCTGACCTGCCCAGACTCGGTGGAGCGGGGAAGGACCACACCCTTCGAGGAGAGGAGTCCGCCATGGCCGGGACCGTTGAGGGCGACCACGTTGACGTGGTGGGGATGTGGGTGTCCGCGGATGGTCACATCCGTCAGGAGCTGCTGCCCGACGGCCGCTACGACGAAGCCCGCGGCGGGCGGCACAGCGCGTACACCGGCCGGTACACGGTGACCGGCAGCCACCTGGACTACGTCGACGACACCGGGTTCACCGCCACGGGCGACATCCGGGGCGGGGTGCTCTATCACGAGCACCTCGTGCTCTACCGGGAGCCGAAGTCGTCGTAGAGAGGCCGGGCCACGGCTGCCCTGGGCCCCGGGGGCGAATCCGCCGTCGGCGAACCAGGAAATCCCGGCACAGCAGTCAGTCAGCCAGTCAGTCAGCCAGCAGCAACGAGAATCAAGGACCATATCCATGACAGGACAGCGACTTGCCGGCAAGGTCGCGCTGATCACGGGCGCGACCGGCGGCCTCGGCACAGCGACCGCCGAACTCTTCGCCCGCGAAGGCGCCCGGCTGGTGATCACCGATATCGCCGAAGGCCCCCTGCGTGACCTGTCCCACCGGATCGCGGCACAAGGCGCGGAGGTCGTCGCTGCTCGCCTCGATGTCTCCTCCGCGCGGGAGTGGGACGAAGTGATCACCGTCGTACGCGAACGGTTCGGAACGCTGGACGTGCTCGTGAACCTCGCCGGCATCCTGGACTGGCCAGGTATCGAGGACACGCGGGAAGAGGCGTGGGACCGCGTCATCGATGTGAACCAGAAAGGCACATGGCTCGGCATGAAGGCGGCGATGCCGCTCCTGCGCGCGAACGGCAACGCGTCGGTGATCAATACGTCGTCAGTACTCGGCCTGGTAGGAAGCGGTGCCGCTGCCGCCTACCAGGCGTCCAAGGGGGCCGTGCGCCTGTTGAGCAAGACCGCCGCGGTCGAGTACGCCCGGCAGGGAGTACGGATCAACTCGGTGCATCCCGGCGTGATCGCCACGCCGATGATCCAGGAACTCCTGGACGACCAGGGCGACCAGCAGCCGGACATCCAACGCACCCCCATGCGCCGAGCCGGCCGCGCCGACGAGATCGCACCCGCGATCCTCTTCCTGGCCTGCGACGACTCTTCGTTCGTCACCGGCGCGGAACTGGTGGTCGACGGCGGGCTCACCGCGCACTGAACAACCCAACCGTACGACGTTCACGTTGGCCTGCCGTGAATGCGTCAACGGCGCGGCCTACCCGGTCCACGCACCGCACCACTGCACAGCACTTCAGGTGCCCTGCACCGGCGCCCGCAGTCACACTCACCTTCTCCAGGGGCCGCTTCATGACACCTGCAGCCACATCCGCCGCAACGTCCGAATCCACCGAGTTCGCTGGGAAGATCGCCCTCGTCACTGGAGCCGCGCGAGGGGTGGGCCGGGAGACCGTGGCGCTCCTCCACGCCCGCGGTGCCCGGATCGTCGCCCTCGACCTCCGCCCCGACGTCACGAACCTGGCGGGGGAATTTCCTGGCGTCGTCACGACAAGCGGTGACATTACCCAGGAGGAGACCGCCCACCGCGCGGTGGCAACGGCCCTGGACGCCTTCGGCGGACTGGACATCCTCGTGAACAATGCCGGGCGCACCCAGAACAAACCCGTCACCGAAACCACGGCCGAGGACTGGGACACCGTGATGGCGGTCAACGCCCGCGGCTCCTTCTTCTGCGCCCGCGAGGCATTCCGGGCCATGAAGAGCCGTGGCGGCGGCGCCATCGTCAACACCGGCTCGTACGCCTCCACCGTCGCCCTGCCCGAAGGCGTCGCCTACAGTGCGTCGAAGGGCGCTCTGGCCCAACTGACCAAGGTGCTCGCCGTCGAGGGCGGCCCGCTGGGCATCCGCGCCAACCTCGTAGCCGCGGGCGTCATCGAGACGGACTTCCTCGACACGATCCGCCCCGACAGCCGCGCCTACCTGGCGTCCTTCGCCGCCGCGCAGCCACTGGGACGTGTGGCGCAGCCCGAGGAGATCGCCGAAGTCCTGTGTTTCCTCGTCTCGCCCCGCTCCAGCTTCGTCACGGGAGCCGTGGTCGCCGCTGACGGCGGTTTCACCGCGCTCTAGCGACGCATCAGACAGCACATATCTGGCGACCACGGCCCCCGTGAGCTGCCGCAGCACCGTCTCGCGGAGGTCCACGACGAAGACGGCCGTGTCGTACATCCCGGCCGCGGCGGCGTGCCACGCGATCATCCAGGGCAGCTCCTCCAGCGTGGCGGTGTGACTGGCCTGCATCAACGCCACCAGGGACGCGGCGCTGTCCTTGGTCATACGCTCACCTTCCGCGGTGCGGGGTCCGGGGCGCACGGCGGCTCCCCTCCCTCTCCGCTGCCGCCACAGGAACCGCATACCCGCCGGGGGGCGGTACGGGCGGTCCTGCGGGGCCGGTGGCGCAGCCGGGCGTGACGGGCCGGAGCTCCCGGCGACGTCCTGGGCGGAGAACCGCGGGGCGTCGACCCGTGAGCGAGGCGAGGTCAGGGCGGTTTCGCCTCAGCCAGGCGGCTTCCCGCGGCGGTACGGGTGCGGGCAGGCGGTCCAGGACGTCGAACTCCAGGCGGAGGCGAGGATGGCTGAGAGTTCCGCCGAAGAGCCGCGGGCGTACCCGCCGGGCTCCTGGGCGGCGACGGGAGGACGGGCATTCCGGAGGGCTCGCGTCCAGGCAGGGCATCCGCTCACGCGTCAGGGGTTCGGGCGCGGCGGGCCGCGACGCGGTCCGGCGTCGGCCAGCGCACGTCGTGGACCCAGCCCAGGCGTTCGAGGAGTCGTATGACGGCGGCGGAGGGGTCGAGCTGGCCGCGGTCCACGCCGTGGCGGGCGCTGGTGGGGTCGGCGTGGTGGAGGTTGTGCCAGCTCTCACCGAAGGAGAGCAGGGCGAGGGGCCACAGGTTGGTGGCCCGGTCGTGGCGCCGGGTGCGGAACGGGCGCCGTCCGATCACATGGCACAGGGAGTTGACGCTCCAGGTCACGTGGTGGAGCAGCGCGATCCGCACGAGGCCCGCCCACAGCAGGGCGGTGGTGGCGTGGACCCAGGTTCCGCCGATCGCCCAGCCGAGGGCGAAGGGGAGGGCCACGGTGAGGACGCACAGAGCCGGGAAGGCCCGGGAGACGGCGCGGATGTCGCGGTCGGCGAGCAGGTCGGGGGCGTAGCGCTCGGCCGGGGTGGGATCGTTGCGGAACAGCCAGCCCACGTGGGAGTGGGCCAGGCCGCGTAGCTGTCCGCGCAGGTGCGTGCCGTAGCGGTACGGGGAGTGCGGGTCTCCGGGGCGGTCGGTGAAGGCGTGGTGGCGGCGGTGGGTGGCGACCCAGCCGATGACGTCGCCCTGGAAGCTCATCGACCCGGCCACCGCGAGGGCGACCCGGACGGGCCGGGCGGCCCGGTATCCGCCGTGGGTCAGGCCGCGGTGGAAGCCGACCGTGACTCCGAGCCCCGTGACGACGTACAGGCCGAGGGCGAGCAGGACGTCGGCGGGGTGCACGAGACGACCCCACAGCAGCCAGACGGCCAGACCGAGCGCGAGGAACGGCAGGACGACGATCGCCGCCGTCACCGTCACGTACAGCCGCTCGCCGCCGCCGCGCGCGGGCGCCGGGCGGTCGTCGGTGGGGAAGGGGGCGGCCCCGTCGTACGCCTGGGACGTGGTGACGCCGTGCGGCGGGGCGGGGACCTGGGAAAGGGTGGAACTGGTCGACATGCAAGGCTCCTTGACCTCGGTCGGGAAGACGTGGCCGGGGTCCGGGGCCGGGATCGGTGGTGCGGCCGGGGGTCAGTCCGTTTCGCCGGCGTGGGTGCGCCGTGCCTGCGAGCGGCTCTCGGTGAGCCAGGACGTGGCTGCCGGGACGGGGGCTCGGGTGAGCAGGGTGTCCACCGACAGGTGGAGCCGGGTGCCGCCGCCCGCGTCGCCCGTGGGGTAGCTGCGGGGCTCGTCGCAGACGAAGTACCGGCTCAGGACCAGCGCGATCCTCCGGGCCGCGTCGGGGTCGGCGGCGACGATGCGGACTTCTGCGTGCCCGTCGGCCGGTTGTTCCTGGCCGTGCGGCCCGGTCGGCTCGGGTCGCGTCGTCGTGTGCTCGCTCATGTCCTTGGGCCCTTCGTGGCTCGGTCGGTCCTGCTGGTCCTGCTGGTCCTGCTGGTCCTGCTGGTCCTCTGGTCCTGCTGGTCCTTCGCCGTGGGCGGAGGCGTCCGCGGCCACCGTCCCGATGGTCGCGGCGGGGAGGGACGCCGACCGGTGCTCCTCCGTCGGGTCGTGGCGGCGTGGGGCTGTCGGCGCCATGGTGTCCGGGAGGACGACGGCCGTACCGGCCCGGCGCGATCCGTTCGGCGTGCCGGGCGTTGAGCAGGTGGGTCACGAACGCCCCGGGGCGATCGTCGCGCGGGCGACGGCGACGGCGCTGCCGGTGTCCACGGCCGTCATCCGCCGCCGGCCGGGCCGACGGGTGCGATCACGGCACCGCCCTCCGCCTCCCACTCCTCTGCCGGTGCGCGGCTCGCCGGGACCGCAGCGGCCGGGGCCGCGGGGTGGCGGTCCAGCTCGTCGGCCATGAGCGCGCTGCCCGTCCGGGCCGTCCGGGGATCACAGGCGGCGGCCATGAGCCACGCGGCTGACTCCGGCCCGGTCTCCGGGGGGACGACCAGGAGGTCCCAGCGCCCGACGCGGTAGGAGAGCAGCAGGAGTTGGTGCGGGTCCTGCTCGGCGAGATACCAGCCCACCTTGACCACATGGCCGTTGACGGGGGCCTTGCGCGGCACGTCGGGCCAGTGTGTCGGGTTGACCGTGACGCGCGTGATACGGCCCCACCGGTGATCCAGCAGGTCGGTCAGGGCGGGGAGTTCCCGGGCGAGGTCGCGGGTGCGCGGCCACCAGGCGCCGTCGAGCAGACCCGAGCGCGGGCCCGGGGGTTTGAGGGACAGCCGCAGCGGTGGGCGGCCGGAGGACTCAGAGGACTCAGAGGACTCGGTGGGCGGCGTGGTCGGCAGGGATCGTGCGGTGATCACCGTCATGGTGTCGACCTGTCCCCGGGCTGTCGTGCCGGCCCGGTGCGATGAGACCGAGCGGGAGACCGGATATGGAAGCCGGTCGAGAGATCCTCTCGGCAATGTCAAGCCTACTCCTGCGGAGGCGCCGACCACGACTGCCCGGCCACCGGCCGCCGAGCGGGCCGTACCCGGTTACAGCGGGCCGTACCCGGTTGCCCGGACGGGCCCGCGGCCGCCATCAGGGCCGTGCCGGTGAGGCGGAGGGAGGGGTCGGTCGCCGCGGTCATCAGCCGGGCCGCCACGTCGGCCGCGCTGCGCGGCGGGACGACGAGCAGGTCCCAACGCCGGGCACCGCAGGAGAAGAGGCGGATCGTGTGGGGGTCGATACCGGACGTGTACCAGGTGGCCGTGACCGTGTGACCCGTCACAGGGAGGGTGCGCGGCTCGTGCGGCCAGCTTCCGTGGTGAACCGCGATCCGTGTCACGCGACCGCCGGAGGTGTCGAACACGTCGGTCAGCGCGGCCAGTTCGGCGGCGAGGTCATCGGTGCGCGGCCACCAGGCTCCGCACACCGGACCCGGCGGAAACGTCGGCGGGCGCAGCGCGAGCCTGGCCGGCGGGTACGTGGCAGATCGCCCGTGGCCGGCCGAACCCCGTTGGACGATGGGTGCGTTCACGACGCACGCCCCTCTTCGGGCCCCTGACGGCACGGCCCGGTGTCGTGGTGCGCCGGAAGCGACGCCGGGCGGAGTCGGCGCACGAGGAGCGTCCGGCTGCTCCAGCATAGGCTCGGCCGGATACCGTCCGACAGGAGTACGGTCAGGAGTACGGTGAAGAGGCGAGGGCCTGCGAGTGCCGGTGCCCTACCGCTCGGAGCACTCCCTCCCTCGCCGTCCGTCCCCTCACGGGCAGCCCTGGACCCCGGCCGCGCCGTCCGCAACCAGGGCGAGGAGCCCGTCCATGTCCCGGACGCCCATCACTCCCGCCTCCCCGGCCTCTTGCAGGACGCTGATGACGCCCCGCGCTCGGGTAGGCACCCCGCCTTGTCCCCGGGGGGAGCCATCCGCCACGCCACCGTCCGATCACGGCAGCCGCCAGGAGTCGCGCCCATGACCTCCACACCGCACTCTCCGCCACACCTCCGGCCCCCTCCCCGCCTCCGCTCCGCCTGCGCCTGGCCCCGCGTGCCGGAGGGCCGCGAGCCATCGACGGGGCATGGTGGCCGCGCTCGTACGATCTGTCCGCCGAACTCCCCGGGTTGCTCGCCGGGGTTCCTGCCACCTGAAGGCGCATCGCCAGTGTCGTGGTGAGCGGCGCGGTGTGGTCGCCGGCGCCGGACCGGATGGTGGCCGGCGGCCGGATGGTCCGTCTGCGCAGGAGCCTGACGGCCACGGCGGCGCACACCGTCGTCCTGCTCGCCCCCGGCCACGGGCGCTGGGACCTGCTCGTCGTCCCGCCGGACACGACCGAGGAGGCCGCGAAACCGATCATGGAGAGGGCGACGGGCACGGAGAGCGTCGCGGTGGCGGCGGCCTCCGCGGCGACCTTCCGGGCGCGGTCCTGAGAACGGCCGAGCCGCGCCGTCGGCATGCGCGGTTCCGGGTCCCCGCGCCCGGGAGGCGGGGGGCGGCCGGCCCGTCGCCATCGGGTCGTTCTCGGGCACGTCGGCGGCGTCGCACGCTGGGCACCGGCGCGTCCCGCCTGACAGGGGCCGTGCTGAGGGAGGCGCAAAGCGTGCCGTGCGGCGGTGTGGTCCGGCGCGCGGTGTGTTTCGCTCGGTCATGGGCCCCTCCGGTCATGGGGTCCTCCTGCTCCGGTGATGTCGCGAGCTCGAGGAGGGTCCTGCGACGTCGGCCGGGCGCGGACCGACACAGGGGGCCGGGAGAGAGCCCGGCACGGGAGCGGGCCGAGTCCCGGACCAGGGGTGAGGCCCGGTCCACGGATGCCTGAGGGGAGGGATGCCCGCATGTCCGTACGTCCCTGGCTCCCGCCGGGAGCACTGCGGCCCGGCGCCCGCGCCGCGCTCGCGGCCGTGTCCTGGCTGACCAGTCCGCTCACGCCGGACGACTACCTCGGCCTGATCGACCCGCTGTGGTCGGCACGGCATCCCGCGGGCCGGGTGAGGGCCGTGCGGCGGGAGACACCCGGTGCGGCCACGCTGGTGATCCGGCCGGGCAGGGGGTGGAACGGTCACCGGGCCGGGCAGTACCTGCCGCTCGGAGTGGAGATCGACGGCGTACGGCACTGGCGTACGTACTCGATCACCTCACCGCCCGGCTGCGGACCCGGCGGCGGATCCGGCAGCGAGATCACCGTCACGGTGAAGGCCTGTCCCGGTGGCCGGGTGTCCCCGCACCTGGTACACCGGACCGCACCCGGCACCGTGCTGCGGCTCGGCCCGGCGCAGGGGGAGTTCGTGCTGCCGCAGCCGCTGCCGGGCCGGCTCCTCTTCGTGACGGCGGGCAGCGGCCTCACGCCCGTCATGGGGATGCTGCGCACGCTCGCACGGCGCGGCGGCGCCGCTCCGGACACTCTGCTCCTGCACAGCGCGCCGTCACCGGCCGAGTGCCTGTTCCACGCCGAACTCGCCGCACTGGCACGCCGCTCGCCCTGGCTGAGCACGCGCCTGACGTACACGCGTACGGAAGGGCGGCTCACCGCGGAGCGGATCGGTGAACTCTGCCCGGACTGGCGCCGCCGGGAGACCTGGGCGTGCGGCCCGGCCGGATTCCTCGACGCGGTCGAGGCGCAGTGGGACGCCGTGGGCATGCGGGCACACCTGCGGGTGGAGCGTTTCCACCTGGCACCCGTGCGGGTGCCGGGACCGGATGCCGTCGGCGGCCGGGTGCGGTTCGACCGCAGTGCCGTGGAGACGGACGCGACGCCTGCCGCGTCCCTCCTCGCGGTCGGTGAGTCGGCGGGCGTGCCGATGCCGTACGGGTGCCGGCGCGGCCTGTGCCTGGGCTGCCTCGTCCCGCTCCTTCACGGCCGCGTGCGCGATCTACGGACCGGTGAACTCCGGGGCGAGCCGGGGGAGTTGATCCAGACCTGCGTCAACGGTGCCGCGGGGCCGCTCGTCCTCGACCTGTGAGAACCAGATCCCCACGAGGAGACCCATGCCCGTACCCATGTCGATGCCCGCCGCGACGGACACCGGAGCCGGTGGAACCGCACCGCCCGCGGTGTCGGACGCCGACCGGGCCGAACAGCTCGGCCGGGAACTGGACCGGCTCCGCGCCGAGATCGTGGCGGACCGCGGACCGGACGACGCCCACTACATCCGTATGGTGATCGCCGTGCAGCGCGGCTGCGAAGCCGGTGGCCGCCTCGCGCTGGCCGTCTCCCTCTTCCCGCCCGCCTGGGCGGCGGGCACCGCCCTGCTCGCGCTCGCCAAGACACTGGAGAACATGGAGCTGGGCCACAACATCCTGCACGGCCAATGGGACTGGCTGGGCGACCCGGCGATCCACTCGACCACCTGGGAGTGGGACTTCGCCACCCCGGCCGACGCCTGGAAGCGCACCCACAACCACCTGCACCACACGTACACCAACGTCGTCGGCCGTGACCGCGACCTCGGCTACACGGTCCTGCGCATGAGCCCGGACCAGCCCTGGCGCCCGGTCCATCTGCTGCAACCCGTGTACACGGCCCTGCTGGCGCCCGTCTTCGAGTGGGGCATCGCCCTGTACGACCTGGAGGCCGACGCGGTGGCGTCGGGGCGCAAGAGCGTACGCGCCTTCCTGGGCGACGTGACCGGACTGGCACGCAAGGCGGTCCGCCAGGCGGCCAAGGACTGTGTCCTCTTCCCGCTGCTCGCCGGCCCCTCCGCGCTGCCCTGCCTCCTGGGCAACCTCACCGCCGCGACCGCCCGCAACATCTGGGCCCACACGGTCATCTTCTGCGGCCACTTCCCGGACGACGTACAGACCTTCACCGAGGAACGGCTCGACGGTGAGAGCCGCGGGGAATGGTACCTGCGCCAGATCCAGGGCTCGGCGAACATCGAGGGAGGCCCGCTCCTGCACCTGCTCACCGGCAACCTCAGCCATCAGATCGAGCACCACCTCTTCCCCGACCTGCCCAGCAACCGCTATACCCGGATGGCGCCCCGGGTGAGGGAGATCTGCGACCGCTACGGCCTCCCGTACGTCACCGGACCGCTGTGGCGCCAGTACGCGTCCATGTGGAACCGCGTACTGCGTCACGCCCTGCCCTGACGGGGGGACGACTTCGGGCTCCACGGCTTGGGGCACCGGTGGGTACGTGAGGCGATCGGGCAACAGTACGCGAGGAGAAGGACGCATGGGGGGCGGAGGGCGGCTGCACGTCAGTGCGGAACTGGCGGGTGTGCTGGAGCGGATCGACGCGATCGGCGGGACGCTCGATGAACAGGCCGACGCCGCGGAGGACGCGGGGAGGTTGCCGGAGGACACGGCGCGGGCCCTGCTGGGCACCGGGATCGTACGGGCCGGGCTGCCGCTGAACCTCGGCGGGCACGAGTTCGCGCCGCGGCAACTGGTCGAGACAGCGGAGCGCGTGAGCTACCACGACGCCGCGGCCGGATGGACCATGTTCGCGCTGCAGACGATGACCGGGACCACCGCGGCGTACCTCGCCGGGGACGCGGCGGCCGAACTGTTCCCGGACGTGCCGAACGGCAGGCACGCACTGCTCTCCGGGCACGGCACACGCCCCGGCCGGGCCGTCCCCGTGGAGGGCGGCTACCGGGTCACCGGCCGGTGGCAGTTCGCCTCCGGGATGGCGCACGCCACCCACATCCACAGCGCGGTCGAGGTCGAGGGCACCGGCGAGCTGCGGGTCCTCGCGATGCCGAAGGCGCGCGTGACCCTGGACGGCAACTGGGACGTGCTCGGGCTGCGCGCGACACACAGCGTCGACTACCACTGCACCGACGTGTACGTTCCGCACGAGTACACCTATGTCGCGACCACGCACACCCCGGTCACCGGCGGCGCCCTCTACCGCCTCGGCCTGGTCGACATGGCGGCGATCGGACACACGGGCTGGGCCCTCGGCGTCGGCCGACGGCTCCTGGACGAACTGAAGCGGGTCGCCGCGGCGCGGACCGGTTCGCGGGGTGCCGCGGTCGACACCTCCCAGTTCCACGCCGCGTACGCGACGGCGGAGGCCGGTCTGCGGGCGGCGCGGGCCTGGGTGCACGACGTGTGGCGGGACGTCGAGCGGACCCTGGACCAGGACGAGCCGCCGAGCACGGAGCAGGACACTCTGATCCGCCTCGTCCTGAACCACACGACCTCGACCGTGTACGAGGTGGGCCGCACCGTCCACCGCTGGGCCGGCTCGGCGGCGATCCGACGTGGCCCGGTCGACCGCTTCCTGCGCGACCTCGGGACGGGCGCGCAGCACATCACGTCGAGCCCGGTCGTGCTGCAGAACTGCGGCAAGGTGCTGAGCGGTGCCCGGCCGGACGCCCGGTGGAGCTTCCTGGACCTGAGCTGACCTGACCATCAGGGAACGGGCGACCTCGGGCCCGCCCCCTGGCTCGACCACTCGTCGCGCTCGCTGCCCACAGCTAGTCACCACGCGGCCCGGACCGTACGGTGCTGCGCACGACGGCCTCCTTGAAGGCCGCCGCGGCGCGTCCTGTCAGGACGAGCCCGCGCGGCCGGTCGTCGGCGTGGGTGAACTGGACGACACCGTCACGCCGGCCAAGGCTGATGTTGGTGAAGGCGTAACCGATCCGAACGGGCCCGGGTTCCCGGCCCGTCAGCCGAGCTGCGACGACGTCGGCCACACCCCGGCCCATGGGCAGGGCTGCCTGGCAGGACATTCGGCTCGGCGCTCCGCCGCCCGACACCCCGGAAGCCGCGTCGCCGACGGCGTACACCTCAGGGTGTGAGATCGAGCGCAGGGTGGCGTCGACGAGCATCCGGCCGCCCTCATCCGTCGCGAATCCTGCCTCGCGCGCCAGCTCCGGCGCCTGGAACCCGGTGGTCCACACGACGGCGTCAGCGGCGAACGACGCGCCGTCGCGGGTGTCCAGGCCGTCCTGGCGGACCACCGCGACAAGGGTCTTCGGGTGGACCGAGACGCCCAGCCGGTCGAGAGCGCGCCGCAGGTGGGTCCGGGCGCGCGGCGCGAGTCCGTACCCCACGTCGTCAGCACCGGTGAACAGCCGGACGCGCAGCTCGGGGTGGCTGTCGGCCAGTTCCGAGGCGGTTTCAAGGCCGGTCAGCCCACCCCCGACCACCGCGACAGTGCTGCCTGACGCTATTTCAGCGACCTTGCGCGCCAGCCGTGTTGCTTGCTCGGAATCGGCGACAGCGTACGCGTGCTCGGCTGCGCCCGGGACGTTGTCGAGCCGCGCGCGGCTGCCCACCGCGTACACCAGGGTGTCGTAGCCGATCACTTGGGGCGCGGTGTCCAGACGCACGGTCCGGCCAGTGGTGTCGATCGCGGTCACGCGTCCGACGACCAGGTGGACCGACGCACCGCCGAGCTGTTGACGCAAGGACAGCGCCGCAGGGCGCAGCCCGGCGGCCACCTGATGGAGCCGGACCCGTTCGACGAACCGGTCCGAGGCGTTGACCAGCGTGATGGTGACATCGCTGCGGCGCAGCTTGCGGGCGAGGCGCTTGGCCGCAAGGAGACCGGCGTAACCGGCGCCCACGACGACGAGGCGATGACTCATGGCATGACTTCCTCTGTGACTACGGGCTCTGTGACTACGGGCGGCTTCTGCGCCACCTCGGACAATCGGTCGCCGCGCATCGACGTTCAGGCCGCGGTTGCGGCCACGGCAACCGCCCAGGCGATGTACAGGACGTTCACCACCAGCCGAGCCACCGCACCGGCCGGCCGCTCAAGGAGCCGGGGCCGGTCCGGGCGCGCGCGGCGCAGCGCGTCCACGTGGGACACCAGGTAACAGGTGATCAGAGCAGCGGCGGCCCAGCCCCCGGCCCACCTGCCGCACGGAACCAGCACCAGCGCACCCACCAGTACCTCCGCCGCCCCACTGGCGGCGACGAGGAGCCGCTCCCGGCGGAGCCACGCGGGCACCAGTGTGCGGAAGTAGCCGGGGACCAGAAAGTGCGCGACCCCCGTGACGACCAGAAACACCGCCAAGGCAACGGAAGCGATAGCGTGCATGGCACGATGATCGACGCACCGCGCGCCTGGGCGCTTGAACAAAACGATCGCCGCATCGTCTTCGCCTCCGGCACCGAGGCGACGATGTTCGCCGAGTCCCGCCCGTTCCGCGTCGCCCGACATCAGCTGCCCGTATGGAAAGCCGTGCTGCCGCTCGGTGGCCACGCCGAACTCCTCCAGCCGGGACGGCCCATGGTGGCGGCGCCCGGGCTGATCGTTCCGCCCCAGCTGGCCCACGCCTGTGCGGCGACCTCTCCCTACATCGCCCTGTTCGTCGACGCCTGGCTGCTGCCCCCACGGCCGGAGCCGATACGGCTCGGTTCGGGCGAGGTCCGCCGCGTGCTCGCCGCGCTCGGCACCACCGAATCCGACAGCCCAGGCACCCGCGTGGACCTGGCCGCCGGATACGCCGAGCTGCGGACACTCGCCGGGCGCCCATCCCTCCTCGACCCGAGGGTCGCCCACGCCGTCCACCTGTGTACGTCGCGCGACCCGAACATGCCCCTCGCCTCCCTCGCCGGCGAAGTCGGCCTGTCGGCCCCGCGGCTGCGCGCCCTGGTCCGGCGGGAGGTGGGCGTCACGCTGGCGCGCTTGCGCCGATGGGGCCGGCTCCGCACCGCGATCGCCGACCTGCCGGATTCGACTGCCGCCCTGGCCGCAGCCACCGCAGGCTTCGCCGATCAGGCCCACCTCACCCGTACTGCCCGGGACTTCATCGGGCGTACGCCTGCCTCTCTGCGACGCGCTGACGCCTAGGGCGTTTCCTTCGGATCACCGCGCGGACCAGATGAAGATGGCGGCGAGGTGGAGTCCGGCCAGGTAGATGGTC
>NZ_JASCXL010000169.1:0-15811 GCF_030010595.1 Streptomyces sp. CC224B
CTCGATCCGCGCCCACTGGGCGTCAGTCAACGACACACCCAGACCAACGACCGGATGATCCGAAGGAAACGGCCTAGGCGGGCAACCCGCGCCCGGATGCGCCCCCGCCTGTGGAGGCTGGGGCCTGGGTGATCTCGCGGATCGCCGTCACGTCCATCCGCGCCGGTGACCCGAGATCCGCGCCGCAGCTCTCCGGGCGGGGCGGTAGCGAGGCGCCCTGGGCGACGGTGACGTGCCAGCGCCGCCCGTCGGTGTGGACGACCGTCACCTCCCACCGCGGGGCGTCACCGGTCGTCCGTACGACGTTCAACACGTCCGCCCTGTGTTCGCGTACGGCCGTGCGCACGGCGAGTTCGGCGGCCTGCCCGGGGCGCGCCCAGGCGCTGTTGCCCCGGCAGCCCTCGGTGACGACGTGGCCGTCCCGCGCGGCGCGCAGTATGTCCTTCACCGCGTGGGCGGCCATCCGGCCGTACGCGTATCCGTACGGCAGCACGAGCATCGTGGGGGAGAAGCGATGACCACCTAGATGAGTGATCTCCCAGACGCTTTCCTCTCCGGAAGCGGTGAGGTCACCGGCGAGCGGGCGGCCGAGCAGGGCGCAGCAGCGGTCGCGCTTGCCGTTCGTGCAGACGAGCGCGAGCGGGTCCCCGGTGTACGGATCGCCGAAGCCGCCGTGGTCGCCCGCGCCGAGCGCGACGAAGTCCAGGTCGAGCAACTGCCGCGGGTCGTCGACCGTGTGCGAGCGCAGCCAGCCCGCTCCCGGCGGGGTGTGGGCCACGTACACCTGGTGCCGGGCGGGGGTGTGGCAGTCGGCGTGCCGGCCCGGGCGCCGGATGAGCGCCACCCGCACGCCGGTCGACTCGGCGGCGCTCTCCAGCGCGCGGCCGACCTCCGGGTCCAGGTGGCTGGACGTGAGCGCCTTGGC
Organism: Streptomyces sp. CC224B; assembly: GCF_030010595.1. Taxonomy (NCBI): domain Bacteria; kingdom Bacillati; phylum Actinomycetota; class Actinomycetes; order Kitasatosporales; family Streptomycetaceae; genus Streptomyces; species Streptomyces sp. CC224B. Next base: position 926 of record NZ_JASCXL010000169.1, read on the forward strand.
GCCCCAGGGGCCGGGCTGTTCGATGAGCAGCCACGTCCTTGCGGTGGCCGCGGTGCCTGCGAGGGGCTCGTTGAGGTCCCGCGAAACGGTCGCGCACGTACTCACGGAGGGGAGCCTAACCTGTGGCCCCGGCCGTATTCAGATTTCGGGACCCGAAGGCAGCGGCTGCGGTGGGCGCGGCCCGATGTACTGGCCGACGGGACGCATGCGCATCGGCCGCTCCCCGTACTCCTCCAAGGCGTGCGCGATCCAGCCCGCCGTGCGCGCCACCGCGAAGATGGTCTCGCCTGCCTCGGCGGGCATGCCCGTCGACGCGGTGAGGACGGCGAGCGCCAGGTCCACGTTGGCGTGCAGGCCGGTGTGGCGTGCGGTGGTCGCCACCACGTCGCGTGCCGCCGCGAGCGCCGGGCCGGCCTTGGGCATCACCTCCAGCAGGCCGAACAGCGCCTCCGCGCGCGGATCCTCGCCCGCGTACAGGCGGTGGCCGAGGCCGGGGACGCGGCGTCCCGCGCGCAGTTCGGCGGCGATGACCGGCGTCGCGGTGCCCCGGTCGAGGACTTCCATGAGCATGCGGTGGGCGAGGCCGCTGGCCGCGCCGTGCAGGGGGCCCTCCAGGACGCCGAGGCCGGCCGACACCGCCGCGTACGGGTGGGCGCGCGCGGACGCCGCGACCCGGACCGCCAGCGTGGACGCCGCGAGGTCGTGGTCGACGAGCAGGGCGAGGGCGGTGTCCAGGGCGTGCAGGGAGGCCTCGTCGGGGTCGTGACCGGTGAGCCGGGCCCACAGGCGTCCGGCGAGCGGTCCGCCGTCGCGGTGCCCGGACCTCACCGGCGGGAGCGCCGCGACCAGGGTCGGGATCATCGTGCGGGCCGTTCCGACGACGGCTTCCTCGGAGAGGTCGAAGCGGAGCGGGTCGGCGGCGGCCGCCGCGATGGCGGCCACGCGCAGCCGGTCGGTGGGGGTGCAGTGCGCCGGCAGGGCGCGCGCGGCGAGCCGCGCGGAACCGGCCGGCTCCGGAGGTGCCGTGAAGTGGATGCCGGGGCGTAGCACGCCGGTCCACAGCCACTCGGCGACCTCTTCGTAGGAGTGGCGCAGGGCCAGGTCGGCGGCGTCCACACCGCGGAAGTAGTAGCGGTCCTTCTCGATCAGCGTGATGCGGGTGCGTACGGAGAGCTCGTGGGCCGCGGAGGTGGCGGCGGGCTCTCGCCGGTTTCTGCGCGCGAGTGCCTGGACCTCCTTCGGGTCGAAGGTGCTGCCGCGCCCTCCGGGGCCGCGCCTGCTGGTGAGCTGACCGCGGCTGACGTACGCGTACACGGTCTCGGCTTTCACGCCGAGCAGCTCCGCTGCCTCCTTGGTGCTGATCCGCCGACTCTCGCGGGCGGCGGTCGCACCCGCTTCATGATCCGTCATGGGCGTCACCGTATCCGCGTCCCGACGTCTGTATGTGCACATTGATCCAATCAATATTGACAGCAATTGAGTCAAGTATGGACAGTCAAGTCAAGTTCAGGGAGGAAGACGAGGATCCCCATGCCGATCAATGGCTCCGCCACCACCCCCGCAGCCCCCGTCGAGGTCCCCCGTGGCCTCGCGGGCGTCGTCGTCACCGAGACCCGTCTCGGGGACGTGCGGGGGCGCGAGGGCTTCTACCACTACCGCCAGTACTCCGCCGTGGAGCTCGCCCGGACCCGCGGTTTCGAGGACGTCTGGTACCTGATGTTCCACGGGGAGCTGCCCGACGCCGCCCGGCGGGCCGCCTTCGCGGAGCAGACCGCGGCCCTGCGCCACCTGCCCGAGGACGTACGCGCGGCCCTGCCCGCCATCGCCCGGGCCGGCACCCTCTCCGGGCCGCTCGCCGGACTGCGCACCGCGCTCTCGCTCTTCGGCGCCTCGAAGGGGTTCCGGCCGGTGTACGACATCGACGGCGACCGGCGCCGTGCCGACGCGCTCGCCGCGTCCGCCGTCGTGCCGACCCTGTTGACCGCGCTGTACCGGCTCGGCCAGGGTCTCGATCCGGTGGAGCCGCGCGACGACCTGTCGTACGCCGCGAACTACCTCTACATGTTGACCGGTGTCGAGCCGGATGGGGACCGGGCGCGGGCCATTGAGCAGTACTTGATCTCGACCATTGATCACGGCTTCAACGCGTCAACCTTCACGGCCCGTGTCATTGCCTCAACGGGTGCGGATGTCGCGGCCTGTCTCGGCGGCGCCGTCGGCGCGCTCTCCGGCCCTCTGCACGGGGGTGCGCCCAGCCGAGCCCTGGACACACTCGACGCGATCGGCACCCCCGACCGCATCGACGGGTGGATCCGGGAGCGGGTTCTCGCGGGCGAGCGGATCATGGGCTTCGGGCACCCCGTCTACCGCACGGAGGACCCGCGCTCCCGGATGCTGCGGGGCATCGCGCAGCGGTTCGGCGGGGAGCTGGTGGAGTTCGCGGTGGAGGTGGAGCGCCAGGTCGAGGCGATCCTGGCGGAGCTCAAGCCGGGGCGCGAACTGCACACCAACGTCGAGTTCTACGCGGGCGTGGTCATGGAGCTGTGCGGGCTGCCGCGGGAGATGTTCACGCCGACGTTCGCCTCCGCGCGGGTGGTCGGCTGGAGCGCCAACATCCTGGAGCAGGCCGAGGACTCGAAAATCATCCGCCCGGCGGCCCGGTACGTGGGGCCGGTGCCGCCGGAGCCGGTGCCGACCGCCTGAGGCCGCGGGGACGTACCTACGCCCGGGGTGGTGTCGTGCCGCCTCGTCGCTCGGCCAGTGCCTGCTCGAACAGCCGGAACACGCGTCCTTCGGGACTGTCCGGGGGCAGTTCCGCCTTGCGTGCCCGCGCGGCGTCCCAGTAACGCCGGAATGCGGTACTGCCGAGCAGGTCCTTCGCGTGGATCAGCAGTTCGGCCTCGGTGTAGCTTCCCCAGCTGAGAGCGAGTACGTAGTGGCTGAAGGTCAGGTTGGCGTAGAGGTTCTGCCGGAGTACGGGGGAGGGGGAGTCGGGGTAGTCGTTCCATACGTGCGCCAGGGAAGGGTCTTCCATGGCCATCTGCGTGAGTTGGACGTGCAGCGCACGCATATCAGCCTCGGCGCTGCGGCGCAGTTCGTTGCGGGCCGCCCCTAACTCGGCGCGCTGGAGAGCGAGTTCGTGGCGCTGGAGCCGCAACTCCCGCTGCTGAACCAGGAGGGTGGCGATGAGCAGGAGAAGGGCGATGCCTGAGAAGACCGCGCTCACGCCCCCGAAGTAGTCGCCGAGTGAGCTGCGTTCCTGCGCGACGTGGCGGTCGCCGTTGACAGCCTCCACGCCCCTTATCAGCCAACCGCTGATGACGATGGATGCTCCTCCGACCAGTGCGATACCGGCCGCGGCGGCAGCCGCCCACGCGATCCAGGTCGCCGGGCGCCACCTGTGCTGACGTGTCATCGAGGTCCTCCCGGGTTCGCCGGATCCTTCCCGGGGCGCCGGAAGGGAAACGGCCCCCGCCCCGAGGGGTGGGGGCCGACTCGATGGGCACCGCTGAACTGCACCGAGTCCTTCGGCGGGCGCTCACCGTTACGCGTCGGGGATATCGGACTTCGAGGAGAGGAGTACCTGGCGCGGGACGACGACGATGCGCCGGGGTCTGTCAGGGCGCTCATCCTCAGGAGGCAGGAGACTCTGGAGGGTGTCGGTCCTGTCGGTGCCCATGACGGCGAAATCTCCGTCGTGGAGTTCGAAGATGTCAGGGCAGGTGTCGCCGGCTAGGCACCCTCGCTCGCGCGGGGACAAGCCTATGCGGCGTCGTATGGAGGGGTTACGAGCACCTCTGCGCCCGTGAGCAGCGGACATGCAGTGATCCTTGCGTGACGTGGAATACGAGTGCCACCTTGCGAGGGGTTACCTGCTGTGACGCGAGGTTCGTGTCGACACGCCTTGGTTCGGAGTGACACGACTTCGGAGGGCTCAGGCGTCAGGGATGTCGGCCTTGGCGCGAGTGAGGGTGCTCCGGCTGATGACCACGATGCGCTCGTAGTCGGCACGTGCGGCATCGACCGGCAGCACGCTGTCGAGCTCCTTGGTCCTGTCTGTCCCGATGACGGCGAAGTCGCCGTCGTCCAGTTCGAAGATGTCCGGGCAACTCTGACCTGTTGCGCTGCCCCGCTCGCGGGGAGAAGCGCCGATGCGGCGCGCGATCTTCAAAGGGGTACCGGTCCTTGGCTGGGTGGTTCTGGATGATCAGGGCGGGGACACATTAGCCGCTTGCCGCCGCTGCTCCCGCCTGCGTCGACGTGCCCTGTGTCGTGCCGCGATCACCACCGCACCTACTGGTGGGCGGAGGGCTTGCCCACGACCCACCATTCTTCTGTGTCGGCCTCCGCCAGATCACGTGCCAGGCGATCCGTCATCCGGCCCACCTGCGCTTCCTTGGACGAGTCGTGCAGGCTCGCGCGGTGATGACGCGTTGCTTCCCAGTACTCCCGGAACACCTCGTTCTGACACATGATGCGGAGGTGCCCGTAGAGCTCCTCAATGGTCATGGCACCGATGCGCAGCGCGTGGACAGCGTTGATGTACAGCGCGTTGGCGAAGAGGAACTGCCGCTGCTTCTCCAGGGGCACGGCCTCGTCGTAGGTATCCAGTACGACGGTCAAGGCAGGATCGTCCATGGCCTTGCACAGCAGGTCGAAGTGGAGCCGGTGCTGTTCCGTGAGCGCGGTCTGCCTGCGCTGGTGCGCCGCACGGGCGACGAAGGTCGCGATCGTCAAGGCGAGTCCGGCGGCCACGGCCGGGCCCGCCCCTCGTATCCCGAAGTTCTGTGTGGTCATGTCAATCCCCGAATCAGGCGACCGTCCGCCGGTCTTCGGGCGCGGGGCGGCGGGGTGCGGACCGGCGAGCGATGGGCGACGCTTGCCGCCTCCCAGAGTGCCGAGCGGCTCTGATCGGCCGGGAGGCGGAGAGGAGGCGCACGGAAGCACGGCGGGCAGCCGTACTCACACATCCCTGCGCCGTGTCCAGGATGTGCCCCGCCGGTGCCGCGCGGAATCGTTCGCCAACCGGAACGTCTACGCGCACATATCCTGGAGCGGTGTTCGGATGCCGTACACGCTCGTCGTCCACGAGCTGTATGCGGCCCGAGCGACTTGATCCGCCTTGATGTGTGTTGATGCGAGGGGCCACACGTGAGTCAGCAGCAGATCCCTGTCATCGTCCTCACGGGATTTCTGGGATCCGGCAAGACGACCCTGTTGAATCATCTGTTGCACCGCAGCGGAGGCAGCCGGATCGGCGCCATCGTCAATGACTTCGGCTCCATCGAGATCGACGCCATGGCCGTCGCCGGACAGCTCGGCGACTCCACCGTGTCCCTCGGCAACGGATGCCTGTGCTGCGCGGTGGACGCCGGCGAGCTCGACGTCTATCTGGAGCGGCTCGCCCGGCCCTCGGCGCGCATCGACGTCATCGTCATCGAGGCGAGCGGGCTCGCGGAGCCGCAGGAGCTCGTCCGGATGGTGCTGGCCAGCGAGAACCCGGGCATCGTGTACGGGGGCCTGGTGCAGGTCGTGGACGCCGCCGAGTTCGACGCCACGAGGCAGCGCCACCCCGAGGTGGACCGGCACCTGAGGATCGCGGACCTCGTCGTCGTCAACAAGGTGGACCGGGTGCCGGGGCCGCAGCGCGACCGCGTCCTCGACGAGGTCCGCCGCCACACCGACCGGGCCGCCGTCGTCGCCGCCTCGTACGGACGCGTGGACGTGGAGCTCGTCCTCGACCGCAAGCCCGTGGGGGAGCGCGTCGGCCAGCTCTCCTTCGACGACCTGCACGACCACGGCGAGACGCCGTCCGCGCAGGACGGCCACCAGGAGGGCCCGGCCGCCGCCGAGGCCGACGGCGCCTGCTCCTGCGACGATCCCGGGCACGCCCACCCGCACGCGGGCTACGAGAGCGTCGCCTTCACCTCGGAGGCGCCGCTGAACCCGCGCCGCCTCATGGCCTTCCTCGACAGCAGGCCCGAAGGGCTCTACCGCATCAAGGGGTACGTCGACTTCGGCGCCGCCGACGCCCGCAACCGCTACGGCGTGCACTCCGTGGGGCGCTTCCTGCGCTTCTATCCCGAGCCGTGGGCGCCCGGCGAGAAGCGGCTGACACAGCTCGTCCTGATCGGCTCCGGCATCGACGTACCGGCGCTGCACGCGCAGTTGACACTGTGCCGGGAGAACGAGGAGGACGCCCCGGCCACCGACGAGTTCGGCATGTGGGGCGTCCTGCGCTTCGTACAGGAGCCGGCGGGGGAGGAGGGGCCGGGAGCCGGGGCCCACGGTCCGACCGAGGACGAGGACGAGACCGGGGCCGCGGCCGGAGCGGGATCGGACCTCGGGCCGGACGGTGGGCCGGACTCCGTGGAGGACCCCGCACAGGACTCCGCCTACGCGCTCGGCCCGGACACGGCCGCCGTCGGCCCAGACCGCGGGGCCCACGACGAGCTGGCCCCCGACCCCGACCTCGACTTCGGGCCAAGCACCGGGCTCGGGCCGGTCGAGGAGGAGGACGAGGACCCGGAGCCCGGTACCGAACTCGGCCGCTGAGCTAGGCCGCCGGGCCCGCGACCGCCGCCACCGGCTTCGCCAGCGAGACCCCGGAGCCGTCCCGGCGCGGGTCGGGCTCCGGCAGCTGCGCCGGCAGGCCCGTGCGCTGTGCCGCGCGCGGTGGCGTCGGGCCCGCCCAGGCGAAGCTCAGGCAGTCCTCGCCCTTCAGCAGGCGCTGGCAGCGCACGCCACCCGTCGCACGCCCCTTGCGCGGGTACTGGTCGAACGGCGTGAGCTTCGCCGTCGTCTGCACCGAGTCGTCGAGGGTGCCGCGCGTACCCCCGACCGTGAACACCACGGCGTCCACCGCCGGGTCGACCGCGGTGAAGGAGATGACCTTCGCGCCCTGGGTCAGCTTGATGCCCGTCATGCCGCCGGCCGGACGGCCCTGGGGCCGCACCTGCCCGGCGGGGTAGCGCAGCAACTGCGCGTCGTCGGTGATGAAGACGAGGTCCTCCTCGCCCGTGCGCAGCTCCATCGCGCCGACGATGCGGTCGCCGTCCTTGAGGGTGATGACCTCCAGCTCCTCCTTGTTGGCCGGATAGTCGGGCACCACGCGCTTCACGACGCCCTGCTCGGTACCGAGGGCCAGGCCGGGCGAGGACTCGTCGAGCGTCATCAGGCAGATCAGCTTCTCGTCCGCCTCCAGGGAGAGCAGTTCCGCGACGGGGGCGCCGCCGGAGAGGTTCGGCGCGGACGCCGTGTCCGGGAGCTGCGGCAGGTCGACCACGGAGAGCCGGAGCAGGCGCCCCGCGGAGGTCACCGCGCCCACCTCGCCGCGCGCGGTCGCCGGCACCGCCGAGACGATCACGTCGTGCTTGACGCGCTTGCCGTCGCCCTCGGGAAGGGGCTCGCCGTTGGCCGTCCGGGCGAGGAGCCCGGTCGAGGACAGCAGCACCCGGCACGGGTCGTCCGCGACCTGCAGCGGCACCGTGGCGGCGGGGGCGCCCGCCGACTCCAGGAGCACCGTGCGCCGGTCCGTGCCGAACTTCTTCGCCACGGCGGCCAGCTCCGAGGAGACCAGCTTGCGCAGCTCCGCGTCCGACTCCAGGATCCGGGTCAGCTCGTCGATCTCCGTGTTCAGCTTGTCCCGCTCGGACTCCAGCTCGATGCGGTCGTACTTGGTGAGGCGGCGCAGCGGGGTGTCCAGGATGTACTGCGTCTGGACCTCGCTCAGGGTGAAGCGCTCGATCAGGCGCTCCTTGGCCTGCGCGCTGTTGTCGCTGGAGCGGATGAGGCGGATGACCTCGTCGATGTCCAGGAGGGCGATGAGCAGGCCCTCCACCAGGTGCAGCCGGTCGCGCTTCTTGCCGCGGCGGAACTCGCTGCGGCGGCGCACCACCTCGAAGCGGTGGTCGAGGTAGACCTCCAGGAGTTCCTTGAGGCCGAGCGTGAGGGGCTGGCCGTCCACCAGCGCCACGTTGTTGATGCCGAAGGACTCCTCCATCGGCGTCAGCTTGTAGAGCTGCTCCAGGACGGCCTCCGGGACGAAGCCGTTCTTGATCTCGATGACCAGGCGCAGGCCGTGCTCGCGGTCGGTGAGGTCCTTGACGTCCGCGATGCCCTGGAGCTTCTTGGCGCCCACCAGGTCCTTGATCTTGGCGATGACCTTCTCCGGGCCGACGCTGAACGGCAGCTCCGTGACGACCAGACCCTTGCGGCGCGCGGTCACGGCCTCCACGGACACCGTCGCGCGGATCTTGAAGGTGCCGCGCCCCGATTCGTACGCGTCCTTGATGCCGGACAGGCCCACGATCCGGCCGCCGGTGGGCAGGTCCGGGCCCGGGACGTACTTCATCAGCGTCTCGAGGTCGGCGCCCGGGTGCTTGATCAGGTGGCGGGCGGCGGCGATGACCTCGCCGAGGTTGTGCGGCGGCATGTTCGTCGCCATGCCGACCGCGATGCCCGACGCGCCGTTCACCAGGAGGTTCGGATAGGCCGCCGGGAGGACGGACGGCTCCATCTCCTGGCCGTCGTAGTTCGGCTCGAAGTCGACGGTGTTCTCGTCGATCGACTCCGTCATCAGGGAGGTGGCGTCGGCCATCTTGCACTCGGTGTACCGCATGGCGGCCGGCGGGTCGTCGTTGCCGAGCGAGCCGAAGTTGCCGTGGCCGTCCACCAGCGGGAGGCGCATCGAGAAGGGCTGGGCCATGCGCACCAGCGCGTCGTAGATCGACGCGTCGCCGTGGGGGTGCAACTTACCCATGACCTCGCCGACGACACGGGCGCACTTCACATAGCCGCGCTCGGGGCGCAGGCCCATCTCGTTCATCTGATAGACGATCCTGCGGTGCACCGGCTTCATGCCGTCCCGGGCGTCGGGCAGGGCGCGGGAGTAGATGACCGAGTAGGCGTACTCGAGGAAGGAGCCCTGCATCTCGTCGACGACGTCGATGTCGAGGATCTTCTCCTCGAACGCGTCGTCGGGCGGTGGGGTCTTCGTGCTGCGGCGGGCCATCGCTGCTGCGGCTCCTTCACCAACAAGTGTGAGATCTGACGCCGACCATTGTGGACCGTCCCACTGACAACCCGGACCACGACCCGTCCGGGACCCCGGCCGCGACCGGGCGGTGACCAGCCCGAAACCCGCGCGCACTGTGGCCCCGGCCCGGGCCGCGCCGCGCCCCCCGCCCCAGTCCGCCTCCCGGCGGCGACGCGGCCACAACCCCACGGCGACTCCGGCCGAGGACCCGGCCACGACCGCCCCACCCCTCCCCGCGCGGCCTCACCCCGTCCCACCCCGTCCCACCCCGTCCCACCCCGCCCCTGATCACGCCCACGGCGAACATCGACTACGCGAGGGGCGGAACGGGAACTTCGCCAGGCGTCGGCGGGCTTGCATACAGTGGCAGGACTGGCAGCAGCCAACGAGGATTCCGCGATCGAAGGGACGTACATGCCCATGGGTCACACGGCCACAGCCGAGGCAGGCTCCGGCGGCCTGACAGCGACCGAGCACCGGCTGGCCAACGGCTTGCGCGTGGTGCTCTCCGAGGACCACCTGACCCCGGTCGCGGCGGTGTGCCTCTGGTACGACGTGGGCTCGCGCCACGAAGTCAAGGGACGTACCGGCCTGGCTCACCTCTTCGAGCACCTGATGTTCCAGGGGTCGAAGCAGGTGCACGGCAACGGCCACTTCGAGCTGGTGCAGGGCGCCGGGGGCTCGCTGAACGGCACGACGAGCTTCGAGCGCACCAACTACTTCGAGACCATGCCCGCCCACCAGCTCGAACTCGCCCTGTGGCTGGAGGCGGACCGCATGGGCTCCCTCCTGTCGGCCCTCGACGAGGAGTCCATGGAGAACCAGCGCGACGTGGTGAAGAACGAACGCCGCCAGCGCTACGACAACGTCCCCTACGGCACGGCCTTCGAGAAGCTCACCGCGCTGTCGTACCCGGAGGGCCACCCGTACCACCACACGCCGATCGGCTCCATGGCCGACCTGGACGCGGCCACCCTGGAAGACGCCCGCGAGTTCTTCCGCACGTACTACGCGCCCAACAACGCCGTCCTGTCGATCGTCGGCGACATCGACCCGGAGCAGACGCTCGCCTGGGTCGAGAAGTACTTCGGCTCCATCCCGTCCCACGACGGCAAGCAGCCGCCGCGCGACGGCTCGCTGCCCGAGCGCATCGGCGAGGAGCTGCGCCAGGTCGTCGAGGAGGACGTGCCGGCCCGCGCCCTGATGGCCGCCTACCGCCTGCCCGAGGACGGCACGCGCGCGTGCGACGCCGCCGACCTGGCCCTGACGGTGCTCGGCAGCGGCGAGTCCTCGCGGCTCTACAACCGCCTGGTGCGCCGCGACCGCACCGCCGTGACGGCCGGGTTCGGCCTGCTGCGGCTCGCCGGGGCGCCCTCGCTCGGCTGGCTCGACGTGAAGACCTCCGGCGACGTCGAGGTCCCCGTCATCGAGGCCGCCGTCGACGAGGAGCTGGCCCGGTTCGCCGAGGAGGGCCCGACGCCCGAGGAGATGGAGCGCGCCCAGGCGCAGTTGGAGCGCGAGTGGCTCGACCGCCTCGGCACGGTGGCGGGCCGCGCGGACGAACTGTGCCGGTTCGCCGTCCTCTTCGGTGACCCGCAGCTCGCCCTCACCGCCGTCCAGCGCGTCCTGGACGTCACCGCGGAGGAGGTCCAGGAGATCGCCAAGGCCCGTCTGCGCCCCGACAACCGCGCGGTGCTCGTGTACGAGCCCCTCGCCCCCGCGGACGGCGGCGAGAGCGCAGCGGACGCCGCGGACTCCCCGGCCCCCGGGAACGCCGCCGACGAGACCCAGCAGGAAGAGGAGGCGGCGAAGTGACCGAGGCCGCGACGTCCGTGACGATGGAGTTCCACCCGCAGCCCCAGGCGGGCACCGCCAAGCCCTGGGCCTTCCCGGCCCCCGAGCGCGGCGCGCTGGACAACGGCCTGACGGCGCTGCGCTGCCACCGCCCCGGCCAGCAGCTCGTCGCCGTCGAAGTCCACCTCGACGCGCCCCTGGACGCCGAGCCGCAGGGCCTGGACGGCGTGGCCACGATCATGGCGCGGGCCTTCTCCGAGGGCACCGACAAGCACTCCGCGGAGGAGTTCGCGGCCGAGCTCGACCGCTGCGGCGCCACGCTCGACGCGCACGCCGACCACCCCGGGGTCCGGCTCTCCCTCGAAGTGCCCGTCTCCCGCCTGCCGAAGGCCATGGGCCTGCTCGCCGACGCGCTGCGGGCGCCCGCCTTCGAGGACGGCGAGATCGAGCGCCTCGTCCGCAACCGCCTGGACGAGATCCCGCACGAGGCCGCCAACCCCGGCCGCCGCGCCGCCAAGGAGCTCTCCAAGCAGCTCTTCCCGGCCACCTCGCGCATGTCGCGCCCGCGCCAGGGCACCGAGGAGACGGTCACCGCCATCGACTCCGCGGCCGTACGCGCCTTCTACGAGAAGCACGTGCGCCCCGCCACGGCCACCGCCGTGGTCGTCGGCGACCTCACCGGCACGGACCTGGACGCCGTCCTCGCCGACACCCTCGGCGCCTGGACCGGGGACACGGCCGAGCCGCGCCCGGTGCCCCCGGTCACCGCCGACGACACCGGCCGCGTCGTCATCGTGGACCGCCCCGGCGCCGTCCAGACGCAGCTCCTCATCGGCCGCGTCGGCCCGGACCGGCACGACCGCGTCTGGCCCGCGCAGGTCCTCGGCACGTACTGCCTGGGCGGCACCCTGACCTCGCGCCTGGACCGCGTGCTGCGCGAGGAGAAGGGCTACACCTACGGCGTGCGCGCCTTCAGCCAGGTCCTGCGGTCGTCCCGGGACGGCTCGGGCACGGCCATGCTCGCCATCAGCGGCTCCGTGGACACACCGAACACGGGCCCGGCCCTGGACGACCTGTGGAAGGTGCTGCGCACCCTCGCGGCCGAGGGCCTCACGGACGCCGAGCGCGACGTGGCCGTGCAGAACCTGGTGGGCGTGGCCCCGCTCAAGTACGAGACCGCGGCCGCCGTGGCCGCGACGCTCGCCGACCAGGTCGAGCAGGAGCTGCCGGACGACTTCCAGGCGAGCCTGTACCGGCAGTTGGCCGAGACGGGCACCGTGGAGGCCACCGCGGCCGTCGTGAACGCCTTCCCGAGCGACCGCCTGGTGACGGTGCTCGTGGGCGACGCCGCGCAGATCGAGGAGCCCGTGAAGGCCCTCGGCATCGGTGAGGTGACCGTCGTCTCCGGCTGACGGCCCACCCACCGCGCGAACAAGGGCAAAACGGCAGCAACGCCGTGTAACGCAACGGACCCCGGAGGCCCATGGTGCCTCCGGGGTCCCGCGTGTCGCCGTATGCCCGAATTGGCATGGAGGTTGGGTGTCTGCCGTGTGGCGTGCGCTACAAAAGGCGGGATCCGTTTGTCGATTGAAAGAAGAGGCGTTTAGCGTCAATCCGGCTGTCCGTCAGGCAGTACGCCGCACCCGCGGCGCCGGACAGTCATCGCCGAGTCCCCGTACGGCGTGAGCCAGGGGAGCCGGGGACCCACACGTCCCTGGGGTGAATCGGACCCCTCGCCGCCAGTCGAGGAGCCCGTAGGAGACCTTCCTGCTCCGAACCCGTCAGCTAACCCGGTAGGCGAGAAGGAAGGAAAGGACCAGCCGCTTCATGGCGCTCATCCGCCCCACCGGTAAGCACCGCCGCCCGAGCCGCATCACGCGTACGACCGCCGGTGCCGCGGGCGTCGCCGCCCTCACCACCACCGGCGTCATATCGGGCCTGGCCGCTCCGGCGCTGGCCGCCGACAGCTCCGCCGACCACGCGGGCACCGGCCTCACCCAGGCCATCTCCATCAACGACACCCTGGCCGACGAGATCGACGCCCAGGCCGCCGCGCAGAAGCAGGCCGCCGTCGAGGCCGCCGCGCAGAAGAAGGCCGAGGACGCCGCGCGCCAGAAGGCCGCCGAGCAGAAGCGCAAGGCCGAGGCCGCCGCCAAGGAGAAGGCGAAGAAGGAGGCCGAGGCCAAGGCGGCGAAGGAGGCCAAGGAGCGGGCCAGGGAGCGCGCCGCCCGGGACGCCGAGCGCAAGCGCCTGAACGGCTACGTCGCCCCGGTCGCCGGGTCGTACGTCTCCACCTCCTACAAGGCTGGCGGCGCCATGTGGTCCTCCGGCAGCCACACCGGCATCGACTTCCACGCCGCGTCCGGCACCTCGGTCCAGGCGGTCGGCGCGGGCACCGTCGTCGAGGCGGGCTGGGGCGGCGCCTACGGCAACAACATCGTGATCAAGATGAACGACGGCACGTACACCCAGTACGGGCACCTGTCGTCGATCAACGTGACCGTCGGCCAGAGCGTCACGCCCGGCCAGCAGATCGGCCTCTCCGGGTCCACCGGCAACTCCTCCGGCCCGCACCTGCACTTCGAGGCCCGTACCGGCGCCGAGTACGGCTCGGACATCGACCCGATCGCCTACCTGCGCTCCCACGGCGTCGCCGTCTGACCCACCGCGCCGCGCGGCCCCGTCGGCACGGCCCGCGCCGCCGCGTACCGCACCACGCCCTGTGAAAAGCCCCGGCTCCCGTGAGCCGGGGCTTTCGGCGTGCCCGCCCGCGCCTTTGGCCCGCCCGCGCGTCTCTTCCGCCGACGCGTTGCGTCAATTGACCGCTGTACCTATGGCCAAAAGATATCCATGGTTTCTCCGCGCCATCGGAAAATCCGTCGGCCTGCAATAGAGTCCGTGCCGACAGCGTCCACCAGGTCGCCGCACCGACGCCATTCGTCGCGGCCCGCGAAGTGAAGCGCGGACGGCGACGCGCGAAGCGTTTCGCGGGCAATGAAGGGCATGAAAGCGGAGGTCCGTCATGCGTGTTCCCGCGCACTCGGTCTGCACGGCCATCCGGGACGACATCGTCTCCGGCGTCCACGCACGCGGCGCGCGGCTCACCGAAGAACTCCTCGCCCGCCGCTACGGCGTCTCCCGCGTCCCGGTGCGCGAGGCCCTGCGCACGCTGGAGGCGGAGGGCTTCGTCGTCACGCGCAGACACGCGGGCGCCTGCGTCGCCGAGCCCACCGAGCAGGACGCCGCCGACCTCCTGGAGGTCCGTACGCTCCTGGAGCCCCTGGCCGCCGCCCGGGCCGCGCAGCGCCGCACCGACGCCCACCTGAAGGTGTTGCGCGGGCTCGTCCGGCTCGGCCAGGAGCGGGCCCGGCGCGGCGGCGCCGAGGACCTGCGCGCGCTCGACACCTGGTTCCACGAGACGCTCACCCAGGCCTCCGCAGGCCCCGGCCTCATCGCCCTGCTCACGCAGCTGCGCCACAAGATCGCGTGGATGTACGTGGCGGACGCGCGGGCCGCGGCCACGGAGGTGTGGGCCGGGTACGCCGCCCTCACCGACGCGGTGGCCCGCCGGGACGCCGACCGGGCCCGCACGCTCGCCCTGCTGGCCGCCGAGCGCGCGGCGGCCGCGTACCGGCTGCGGGGCGGGTCCGTGAGGGGTTCGCAACATGCCGTGAACAAGGTCGGCGCACCGCATTAACGAGAGGCCTGTATACCAACAGGCGTATACCCGCAGAACCGGCCACAGGATCAACAGCGGACCGGCGGTAGAACCGGCAACAGACCGGCAGCGGAAGCGACACCGGAACCAGTAACAGATCGGCAGCAGAACCAGTAGGAGAACCAGCAAGAGAACTACCGATGGAACTGCTGGCGGAACTGCCGGCGGAACTGAATGCCGGGCACGAGTTCCGCGCCCCGTGTTTTCTTGAAAAGCGAAAGAGCCGCGGGGGGGGGGGGGGGGGCCCCCCGCGGCCGGGCCCACGGCCGGTCCCTGATGCTGGTCGCCGAGGCCCAGTGCCTGGAGGAGGGCCGCTCCCGCGTCGCCCTGCAGGTGT
>NZ_JASCXL010000170.1:0-15407 GCF_030010595.1 Streptomyces sp. CC224B
CGCCCGCGTCTGCGGCTGTGGGGGGGGGGCGGGGGCGGGGGGGGGGGGGGGGGGGGGGGGGGGCGGTCCCCCCCCCCCCCCCCACGACGGGCCGTGCCCCGGGGGGTGGGGGCTACAGCCTCGGGTGCGCGTTCTTCAGGAGCTCCTGGAACTGGGCGGAGAACCAGTGGCCGGACAGCGGGGCGTTCGGCAGCGCGCCGGACATGTTGTGGCCGTTGCGCGGGTTGCCCGTGTACGTCGGGTCGCACATGCGGTCGAAGCCCTTGCCCTCGTTGTTGGGGATCTCTCTACTGGCGCCGTCGGACTCGCCCGGCGGCTTCATCCAGACGTAGGCGTCGACGCCCGCGGCGGGCGCGGCCTGGGGGCGTTCGCCGAGGCCCGCGCCGGACTGGTTGCACCAGTTGCCGATGTGGATGCGGCGGTCGTACCGGCCGCCGTTCACATACGCGTCGACGTCGGTCGCGGGTCCCGGACCGGTGGGCCGGGCGGTGCCGCCCCAGCCGTTGCGGGAGGTGTCGATGAGCATGCCGATGCCGGGCCGGAACCCGGTCGACACGAGCTGGTTCCGGAAGGCCTGCGCGAAGGACAGCTCGTCGGTGTAGCGGTTCCAGTCGACCCACTTGGACTGGCGTACGGAGCGGCCGCCGACGGTGTCGTCGATCCTGAAGTGGTCCTCCTTCAGGGCGCTGTAGTTGGCGGTGTTGGTGATGAAGCCGTGCACGTTGTCCACGGTGCTGCCCTCGGCGGTCGCGGCCTGGTGCATCACCTGCGCGGAGGCGGCGAAGTTGTCGTCCCAGCCGATCCAGCCGTGGTGGCCCGCGTCGACGTAGTTGTAGACGTTGGGCACGGCGCCGAGCTGCTTCAGGGCGTAGCCGATGCCCTTGACGTAGTTGCCGTTGGCCTTCATCACGTCGCACTGGGGGGTCGCGGTGGGACGGCCCCCGGTGTTGGTGACGAGGTTCGGCAGCGAGTCGATCTCGACCGTGGTGACGATGCGCAGACCGGCGTACTTCGGGTCGGCGAGGATCCTCGCGATCGGGTCGATGTAGTCCCTCTTGTACCGGTCGATCTCGGTGGGGCCGAGCTCGCCGTTGGAGGCGAGGGCGGCGCAGTCGCGGCCCGGCAGGTTGTAGATCACCAACTGGACGAGGTCGGCGCGCTGTTGGAGGGCCGTGTCGAGGTGGGCGCGCAGCCCCATCGTGCCGTTGCCGCCCGCGATGGCGGCGATGCGGTCGAGCCAGACGCCCGTGGGCTGGTGGGCGACGGCGGTGCCGCCCGGCTCGGCGGCGGCCTTCCGCGACCACTCGGGGTTCACGTAGACCTTGGCGCCCGCGTACGGGTTGTCGACCCGGGCGGCGGCCGCCCTGGTGCCGCCGTCACCGGCGGAGGCGACGGTGGTGCCGCCGGCGGCGGCCAGGACGGTGGCGAGGGCGAGCAGGAGGGTGCGGTGTCTGCGGTGGGTGCGGTGGGTGCGGTGGGTGCGGCTCATGCGTGGGGAGGCCTTTCCGGTGTCGGGGGTCGGGAGACCTCTCGGGCGGACAGGGAGCGCAGGTGGTCGCGCAGGCCGATGCCGAACGCGGTGGGTGTGCCGTCGTAGGCGCTGATCAGGGCCGGGCCCGAGGAGCAGTTCCAGGTGTTCCAGGTCCAGCCGAGGTAGGACAGGCCGCGGGCGTCGAACCACGCCATGACGCGGTCGACGAACCCGTGCGCGCAGGTGTTCTCGCCGATCTCGCCCGCGACGAGCGGGACGCGCGCGGCGACCGGGGCGAGGGTGCGGTTCCAGCAGGCCTCGTCGGCGCAGGCGTTGAAGTTGTACACGTGCCAGGCCGCGGCGAGACGGCCTGCCGGGTCCCTGGGCGCGTACTCCTGCCAGCGGCTCAGGTCGTTGGCGTACGCGATGCCGGCCACCAGGAGGAGGTTCCGCGCCCCCGTGGCGCGCACGGCGTCCACCAGGTCCTGCATGCCGGCGACCTCGTAGCCGATGCCGGGACAGGTGCCGCCGTCGCGCCAGCAGGCCCAGGCCTGCTCGGCGGTGGGGGTGGCGCGGTCGGGGTAGGGCTCGTTGAACAGGTCGAGGACGACGGTGGGGTCGTGCCCGTACGTCTGGGCGACCGAGGTCCAGAAGGCGGGCGCGTGGCGCGCGTCGGGCATGGGCTTCTGGCAGCTCGCGTGGACGTCGGCGCAGCCCGCGGAGTTGCCGGTGTACCGGCCGTGGCTCCAGTGCAGTTCGAGCACCGGCGTCATGCCGTGGCTCTGCACGCGCCGCACCAGCGCGTCCACGGCGGAGCGGTAGTTGGCGCCCGCGTACTCGGGCTTGATGTTGGCGGTGCCGAGCCAGCACTCCTCGTTGAGGGGGATGCGGACGGCGTTGGCCTTCCAGTCCGCGATGGCCTTCACGGAGGCGTCGTCGACGGGGCCGTCGAAGACGCCCCAGCCCTGCACGCAGGCGAACTCGCCCCCGGAGCGGTTGACGCCGAGCAGCCGGTGGGGGGTGCCGTCCGGCCGCACGAGCTGGTTGCCCGCGACGGTGAGGGCGGGTGGGGCGGGGGCCCGCCCCCCGCTCGCGGACGGCGGGGCGGCGGGCGCGGTGGCCGGGTTCGCGTCCGCGGTGGCCGAGGGCGCGTGCGCGGTGGCCGGGGGCGCGGGAGCGGTGGGTCCGGCGGCCCACAGCACCGCGCCGGCCAGGACGGCGAGCGTCCGCAGCGGGTGCCGCCGCCGGGCGGGCGGGCCTTTTCGTCGTACGGGTCGGCGCATGAGCGACTCCTTCGAGGTCGGCTCAAGTTCCGGGCTTGTGACGTGCAGTCGCCGCCGGGAGCGGAAAGGGTTGCCGCCTCCCGGGAGATGTCCGCGCCGTACGCGTGCGGCGTCGCGCCTTCCGCAGGGGCCCTTGACCGGCTTCGGGCCCGCCGGTCCGCCCGGGCGTCGTCACGCCGTCACCGCCTTGCGCGCGAGGGACGCCGCCCCGTCCCGGCGCCGGGAGGAGAGCCGCGGGGTCAGCCGCGACGGAAGACGGCGACCGTGCGCGCGGGCACCCGGAAGGTCCCCGAACTCTTCGTGTACGTGGCCGACTTGACCACGGCGTCGGCGCCGTGCGCCTGGACGGGGTGCAGCCCGTACGCCGTGCCCGCGAGCCCGGCGACGCGCTGGTCCTGCCCGTCCGGGGTGGCGTTGAAGACGACCACCAGGTCACCGAGGCGCATGGTGAGCACGCCCGGCGTCTCCCCCGGTGTGCCGGACAGCGGGAAGGACAGCGTCCGCTGCACCTGCCCGCTCGTCGCGAGGGAGAACGCCGGCTCGGTGGTACGCACCTTCAGCAGGTCCCGGTACGCGGCCGAGGCGCCCACGATCCGCGCGCAGCCGGGCACGAGGGCGGGGTCGGCCAACAAGGGCTCGGCGTACGGCCACTTGTCCTTGTTGTCGGCGGCCGGGGGCAGCCCGCGGCCGAAGCCGTTGCCGTCGCGGCAGTCCCAGTGCAGGGCGTTGAACCAGTCGCCGCTGTCGAAGGAGTTGCGGTCGAGGGACTTGGACCGGAGCAGGTCGCTGCCCGCCTGGGAGAGCTCCGGGCCCTGCGACAGCGTGGCGGTGGCCATCGCGAGGACCTGCATCCGGGCCCGGTCGGCCGGGGCCGTGGACGGCGGGAGCTTGTAGGCGAGGGCGTCGTACAGGGTCTCGTTGTCGTGGGCGTCGGCGTAGGCCACGGCGTCTCCGGGGGCCGCCGCGTAGCCCGCGGGCGCCCCGTTGTAGTCGACGTCCGCGCCCGCGACGCGGCGGCCGGAGGAGTCGGTGAAGGCGTACGCCGCGAGGTTCCCGGTGAGGCCGACCTTGAGGAGGTCCTGGTAGTGCAGCAGGCGGGCCCGCTGCTCGGCGCGGCTGCCGTTGGCGGGCGAGCCGTTGGGGTCGGTGTACAGGCCGCTGGCGAAGCCCTGCACGCGCGGGTCGGCGTCGAAGGGCCCGCCGCCGCGCACGGCGTCCCGGGCCCGGTCGGAGAAGGTGGCGACGCCGGTGCCGGCCATGTTCCGCTGCGTGGCCTGGACGAAGCGGGCGTCGTCGGCGACCTCGCCGAAGTTCCAGCCCTCGCCGTACAGGACGATCCTCTTGCCGTCGACGCCGTCCTTCGCGGGCGTCAGGGCGTCCAGCGCCTTCCGCACGGCGAGGATGTTCGCCTTGGGGTGGTGGCCCATGAGGTCGAAGCGGAAGCCGTCGACCTTGTACTCCCGGGCCCAGGTGACGACGGAGTCCACCACGAGCTTGCCCATCATGGCGTTCTCGGGCGCGGTGTTGGCGCAGCAGGTGGAGGTGGCCACCGAGCCGTCGGCGAGCAGCCGGTGGTAGTAGCCGGGCACGATCCTGTCGAGGACGGACCTGTCGTCCTGTCCGGCGGCCACGGTGTGGTTGTAGACGACGTCCATGACGGTCCGCAGGCCGGCGCGGTTGAGGCCCTGCACCATCTCGCGGAACTCGAGCGTCCGGCGGGTCCCGTCGGGGTCACTGGCGTAGCTGCCCTCGGGCACGGTGTAGTGCAGCGGGTCGTAGCCCCAGTTGTAGGCGTCCTTGGCCGCGGTCCGCGCCACGCACGCCTGCTGCTCCTCGGAGTCAGGCGCGCCGGAGGGCAGGTCGCAGTCGGGGCGCGCCTGGTCGGCGGGGCGCTCGGGGATCGTGCCGATGTCGAAGGCGGGCAGCAGGTGCACGTACGACGTACCGGCCCTGGCGAGCCTGCGCAGGTGGCGCATGCCGGCGGAGCGGGTGTCGGTGAACGCCCGGTACCGGCCGGGGTGCTTCGCCGTGCGGTCCGCGACGGAGAAGTCGCGGATGTGCAGCTCCTGGACGCGGGCGTCGCGCAGCGGGACCGCCGGCGGCTTGCGCACGTCCTTCCAGCCCGCGGGCGCGAGCTTCGGGTCGCGCAGGTCGGCGACGAGGGCGCGCCGGGAGTCGGCGGTCAGGGCGGTCGCGTACGGGTCGGTGACCTTGTTGGTGACGACCTTGCGGACGCTGGGCGCCCAGACCGTCACGACGTACCGGTACGGCTTGCCCGTCCAGCTCGCGGGGCCGCGCGCCGACCAGACGCCGGAGGCCGCGTCGCGCCGCATCGGCACGGTGCGCCCGCCGATGTCGAGCCGTACGTTTTGCGCGGTGGGCGCCCACACGGCGAGGCGGGGCCGGCCGTGCCGGAACACGGGGCCGAGTTCGGCCCTGGTCGCGGCCCGGGCGTACAGGTCGTCCAGTACGCCCTGGGTCTGGACGCCGGTCGCGGCGCGCGCGGAGCCGTCGGCGCCGCGCAGGACGGCGGCGAGCTGCCCGGTGAGGGCCCGGCGTGTGCGGTCGCGGTCGCGGGGGTCCACGCGGAAGGCCGCGTAGTCCTTCAGGTGCGGGTACGCGGCGCGCTGCGCCGGGGTGAGGCCGCCGGGGACGCGGGTGAGGCGGATGCGGTCGGTGGCGCCCCGGACGTCGCCGCCCTCCGTGGTGAGGCCGCCGTCGCGTGCGGAGAGCACCTCGGCGTGCCGGGCGTCCGGGTCAGGCACCGTCCAGGCGACGGTAGAACGGTCTATCCACTGTGCGCGGGACACCGACAGGTCGAGCGCGGTGTCCCGCGGCGCGGCGGAGGCGGAGGTGGAGGCGGAAGCCGCGAGGGGCACGGCGGCGGCCAGCAGGGCGAGCGTCAGCGCGCCGGTCAGGGCGGCCCGGGCCGGTGTCGCGGTACGACGTCCTCTGCGGCGGGGGCCGCTGGTCCACGGTGTCACGGAGCCTCCTGGGGGTGAAGGGGGTGAGGGGTGAAGGACCTCGCAGCACACCGCGGGCGGCCGTCAGGAGCGCCGCCGGGGTGCCGTCACGGGCGGTGTGCTGCCGTTACGAGCGCCTGGGTGCGTGCCGTCACGGGCGCCGGGGTGCCGCCGTCGAGCCGCGTACCACCAGCTCCGGCTGGAAGACGAACTCCGTGCGCTGCACGGGGTTCCCGGCGATCTCCTCCAGGAGCGCGCCGACCGCCGCCGACGCCATGGCCTGCACGGGCTGGCGGACCGTGGTCAGGGGCGGGTCCGTGAACGCGATGAGCGGGGAGTCGTCGAAGCCGACCACCGAGAAGTCGCGGGGCACGCTCAGGCCGCGCTCGCGCGCGGCACGGACCGCGCCGAGCGCCATCATGTCGCTGCCGCACACCACCGCCGTGCAGCCCGATTCGAGCAGCGCGCTGGCCGCCGCGTGGCCGCCCTCGACGGTGAACAGGGTGTTGCGTACGAGCCCTTCGGCCTCCCGCGGCGCGAGGCCGAAGTGCGCGTGCAGCGCCGCCGCGAAGCCCTCCGCCTTGCGCCGCGAGGGCACGTACCGGGACGGGCCGACGGCGAGCCCGATCCGCTCGTGGCCCAGCTCCGCGAGGTGGCGCACGGCCATCCGTACGGCGGCGCGGTCGTCGGGCGAGACGAAGGAGACCGGGACGTGCGGGTTGTAGCCGTTGATGAGCACGAACGGCACGCCGCGGCCCGCGAGGCGGAGGTAGCGGCCGGGGTCGGCCGTG
Source organism: Streptomyces sp. CC224B (assembly GCF_030010595.1). Lineage (NCBI taxonomy): Bacteria > Bacillati > Actinomycetota > Actinomycetes > Kitasatosporales > Streptomycetaceae > Streptomyces > Streptomyces sp. CC224B. The sequence goes on from NZ_JASCXL010000170.1 coordinate 6,509, forward strand.
GTGTCGGCGTGCAGTCCGGACAGGAACACGATGCCGCTGACGCCGCGGGCCTCCAACTGCTCGACCAGCTCGTCCTCGGTGGCGCCGCCCGGCAACTGCGTGCACAGCATCGGGGTGTAGCCGTGCCCGGCCAGGACCTGCTCGACGACCTGCGCGAACGCCGGGAAGATCGGGTTGATCAGCTCGGGGATCACCAGCCCCACCAGGCCCGCGCTGCGCCGCTTCAGCCGCACCGGCCGCTCGTAGCCGAGGACGTCGAGCGCGGCGAGCACCCGTCGCCGGGTCCCGGCGGCGACACCCGCCTTGCCGTTGAGGACGCGGCTCGCGGTGGCCTCGCTGACCTCGGCCTGGGCGGCGATGTCCGCGAGCCGCGGGGCGCCGCGCTCGGAGTCACGGGGGCTCCGGTCGGCGTCCCGCGGCGGGGAGGTCGTCACACCGCCCACCAGACAGTGGTGTCGGCGGGCAGCTCCACCTCGGGGCCGGTCACCTCGACGGGCCCGCTCGCGAGCAGCACCGTGCCCGGGGCGGCCACGCGGACGGGGTCCGCCGTGGTGTTCGCCGTGCACACGAACCCCTCGCGGCCGAAGGCGAGCACCCCCTCGGGCGCGTCCAGCCAGGTGAGGGCGGTGCCCGCGCCGAGACCCGGCCGGGCGCGGCGCACGCGCAGCGCCTCGCGGTACAGCTCCAGGGTCGATCCCGGGTCACCGGTCTGCGCCTGGACGCTCAGCTCGCCCCAGCCCTCGGGCTGCGGCAGCCAGCTCCCGCCCGCCCCGAACCCGTACGACGAGCCGTCCTTGGTCCACGGGATCGGCACCCGGCAGCCGTCGCGGAAGCCGTCCTGGCCCTGCGCCCGGTGGAAGGACGGGTCCTGGCGCACCGCGTCGGGCAGGTCGGTGACGTCGGGCAGGCCCAGTTCCTCGCCCTGGTAGAGGTAGGCGGAGCCGGGCAGGGCCAGCATCAGCAGGGTGGCGGCGCGGGCGCGGCGCAGGCCGAGCGCCCGGTCGCCGGGGGTGCGGAGCTGGGTGCCGAGGCCCGCCGGGTTGGCGAACCGGGTGGCGTGCCGGGTGACGTCGTGGTTGGAGAGCACCCAGGTGGCCGGAGCGCCGACGGGGCGCATCGCGGCGAGGGAGCTGTCGATGACCTTCCGCAGCTCGGCGGCGTCCCAGTACGTGCCCAGGTACTGGAAGTTGAAGGCCTGGTGCATTTCGTCGGGGCGCACGTACAGGGCGGTGCGCTCGACGGTGGGCGTCCACGCCTCGGCGACCAGGATGCGGTCGCCCGCGTACTCGGCGAGGACCCGCCGCCAGCTGCGGTAGACCTCGTGCACGCCGTCCTGGTCGAAGAACGGCATGGTGTCGCTGCCGAGCAGCTTGAGCTGGTCGTGGTGGCCGATGTCGGGCAGGCCGGGGGCCTTCACCAGGCCGTGGGCGACGTCGACGCGGAAGCCGTCGACGCCGAGGTCCAGCCAGAACCGCAGGATGGAGCGGAACTCGTCGTGGACGGCCGGGTGGTCCCAGTTGAAGTCGGGCTGCTCGGGGGCGAAGAGGTGGAGGTACCACTCCCCGTCCTCGACCCGGGTCCAGGCGGGGCCGCCGAAGATGGACTCCCAGTCGTTGGGCGGGAGTTCACCGTGCTCGCCCTTGCCGGGGCGGAAGTGGTAGCGGTCCCGGAGCGGGGAGCCGGGGCCCTCCCGCAGGGCGCGCCGGAACCAGTCGTGCCGGTCGGAGGAGTGGTTCGGCACCAGGTCGACGATGACGCGCAGGCCCAGGCCGTGGGCGTCGCGGATCAGGGCGTCGGCGTCGTACAGGGTGCCGAACACGGGGTCGACGGCGCGGTAGTCGGCGACGTCGTACCCGGCGTCGGCCTGCGGGGAGGCGTAGAACGGGCTGAGCCAGACGGCGTCGACGCCCAGGTCCTTCAGGTACGGCAGCCGGATGCGGACGCCGGCGAGGTCGCCCATGCCGTCGCCGTCGGCGTCGGCGAAGCTGCGCGGATAGACCTGGTAGATCACCGCGCCGCGCCACCAGTCCGTACGCGTGCCGGAGGTGGGGGCGGCGGCGGGGGCAGCGAGATGCTGGGTCATGTCTTCCCTGAGAGGTGGTGGCGGGTGCGGGGGGTGTCAGGACTTCGTCGCGCCGGCGGTGAGGCCGGAGACGAGGTGGCGCTGGACGAACCCGAAGATCACCGCGGCGGGCACGGCCACGATGACCGCGGCGGCCGTCAGCGAACCCCAGTCGCTGGTGTACTGGTTGACGAAGGTCTGCAGGCCGCCCGCGAGGGTGAGGTTCTCCTCGCCGGTCATGAACGCGGAGGCGTAGGCGACCTCGGCCCAGCCGGTGATGAAGCTGTAGAAGCCGGTGACGGCGAGGCCGGGCTTGGCGAGCGGCAGGATGAGCCGCCAGAAGGTGCCGAACGGGTTGAGCCCGTCCACGCGCCCCGCCTCGTCGATCTCCACCGGGATGGTGTCGAAGTAGCCCTTCATCATCCAGGCGCAGAACGGCACCGCGATGGTCAGGTAGGTGAGCACCAGGCCCATGGGCTGGTTCAGCAGCTCCATGCTCGCGAGCAGGTTGTACAGCGGCACGATGAGCACGGCGACGGGGAACATCTGCGTGATGAGCAGGAGCCACATCAGGGGCCGCATGCCGGGGAACCTGAACCGGCTGACCGCGTACCCGGTGGTCGCGGAGATGAACACGCCGATGACCGTGGTCAGGCCGACGACGAACAGGGAGTTGCCCACCCAGTCCAGGAACTTGGTGTCGTTCAGGACGTGGTCGTAGTTGCCGAGCGTGAAGTCCTTGACCAGGGCCGTGGAGAACGCCTCGCTCTGCGGCTTGAACGACGTCACGAGCAGCCACAGCGGCGGCAGCACCGCGACGGCACTGGCGATCAGCAGGGTGGTGTGCAGCGCGACGGAGGCGAGCGGGCCGCGCTCGCCGCGCGCCCGCGGCGTGCTGTTCTTCCTCATGGTCACCACACCTCTCCTTGCTTGCGGAGCGCGCGGCGGTAGACCACCGCGAAGAGCGACAGGAGCACCAGGATGAGCACGCCCCAGGCCGCGGAGCCGGCGAAGTCGCGGGGGCTGACGACGAACGACAGGCGGTAGGCGTACGTCACCAGGATCTCGGTGGCGTCACCCGGGCCGCCCCGGGTCAGCAGGAAGATCACCGGGAACATGTTGAAGGTCCAGATGGCGCTGATGAGCACCACGGTGGTGGCGACGGGTCGCAGGCCCGGCAGGGTGACGTGGCGGAAGCGCTGCCAGGCGCTCGCGCCGTCCATCTCCGCGGCCTCGTACAGCTCTCCCGGGATGGACTGCAGGCCGCCGAGCATGGCGACGAGCATGAACGGCACGCCCAGCCACACGTTGACCGTGATCACCGAGAGCTTGGCCCAGGTGGGGTCGTTCAGCCAGGGGACGGCGTCGATGCCGCCGCCTTCGAGGATCTTGTTGAGGACGCCCTTCTTCTCGTTGAAGAGCAGACGCCAGGTGAAGACCGAGACGAAGGCGGGCACCGCCCAGGGCAGGATCAGCGCCATCCGGTAGAAGGAGCGGCCCTTGAGCTTGCGGTTGAGCATGTTCGCGAGGACCAGGCCGAGCGCGAACGACAGGGCGACGCAGGACACCGTCCAGATGACGGTCCAGGTGAGCCGGTCCCAGAAGACGCCGTCGTCGAGGATGGCCTTGTAGTTGTCCAGGCCGACGGACTCGTACGTCGCCGGGATGTGGTTGACGCCGATGCTGCGTTCGACGTTGGCCTCGTTGGCGTTCGTCGTCGACAGGTACAGGCCGCGCACCAGGGGGTAGCCCACGATGACGCCGATGACGGTCACCACGGGGGCGACCATGGCCCAGGCGTACCAGTGGGTGCTCAGCGCCCTGCGCAGGCGTCCGGGGTTCTTGTCCGTGCGGGGGGCGCGGCCGCGGACGCCGCCCCGGGCGTCCGCGGCCCCGGCCACCCGGGGGCCGCTCTCGACAGCCATCGCTACTTGTAGTCCTTGAGGAGCTTGCGGTAGGCGTCGCCGATGCCCTTGGCGCCGCCCTCGGGCGAGGTCTTGCCGCTGAGCACCTTCTGCATCTGGAGGCGGACGGGCTCGAACAGCGCGTTGCCCTCGGGGATCCAGGGGCGCTGCACGGACTTGTCGACGGCGGGCTTGAAGAACTGCACCATCTGGTTGTCCTTGACGGACTTGACCTCGTACACGGAGGTGCGGGTGGGCAGCAAGCTGAGCTTCTCCGTGGTCTGCTGCTGCACCTTCGCCGAGCTCATGTACTTGATGAACTCGTAGGAGGCGTCGAGGTTCTTGGAGCCCGCGTACGCGGCGAGGTTCCAGCCGCCCTGCGGCGAGGCCTGGCGGGCGCTGCCGCCGGGCACGGGCGCGACGCCGAGGTTGGCCTTGTCGTCCTTGAACTGCTTGCCCGCGAGGGCACCCTCGATCGACCAGGGGCCGTCGAGCGCCATGGCGACGTCGCCGTCCTTGAAGGCGTTCAGCTGGTTGTTGTAGCCGTCGCTGGCGTCGGTGACCGCGGCCTTGGAGTCGACGAGGTCCTTCATGACCGCGAAGGCCTTGCCGCCCTCGGCGCCGTCGACGGTAATCTCCTTCTTCCCCGTGTCGAGGAGGTCCCCGCCCTCGCCGTAGAGGTACGGCAGGTAGAAGTACGGGTCGTCGCCGCGCAGGTAGAGGCCGGTCTTGCCGGACTTCGACCTGATCTTCTTCGCGGCGGACTTCACCTCGTCGAAGGTCTTGGGCACCGTGACGCCGGCGTCCTTGAGCATCTTCTTGTTGTAGAAGAGCGCGAGGGTGTCGATGGTCTGCGGGACCGCGTACGTCTTGCCCTTGAACTTGGTGCTGGCGGCGGCCTGCGGCAGGTAGTCGCCGGGCTTGTCGAGCGCGGCGGTGTCGTCCAGCGGGGCCAGGTAGCCGAGGTTGGCGAAGTCGGCGACCCAGGCGACCTCGGTGCGCATCACGTCGGGGGCCCCGGAGTTGCCGCCCGCGGCGTTCTTGAACTTGGCGTTGGCCTCGCCGAACGGGACGTTCACGTAGTTGACCTTCACGCCCGGGTGGAGGTCCTCGAAGCCCTTGGCGAGCTTCTCGTACGTCGCCTTCTCGGCGTCGTTCGCGGTGTCCCAGAAGGTGACGGTGCCGGAGAGCTTGCCGCCGCTCTTCTTCCCGCTGCCGCCGTCGTCGCCGCCGCACGCCGCCGCTGTCAGCGCCAGGGCGGCGACCACCGCGGTGGCCGCTATGCCACGCCGCATGTGAACTCCTTCAACTGGTCCCGGAGAGACCCGGGGTGGTCCCGGAATGACCCGGAAGAGGGGGAGACGGAAGAGGTGCCTCCTGCCGGCCGCACTCGGACGCGGCGCCGGGTTGGCAGGAACGTAACAGGCTTGCAAACGTCTCGAAAGACCTTGCGGGGATTTTCTGCAAGAACCGGCGATCGTTACCGGCACGTGTCCTGCGGGTTGCGGTTACCGCCGCCGGAACCCGTCGCAAGTTTGCGCAAGGAGTGGGTGCTCGGCCCGCCTGCCCGGGGGGGGGGTGACACATCATCCGGCTGGATAGAACGTTCGTTCCAGCGGAGAGGTGGTCGGACGGGGCCCCTGCCGCAGCCGCTCGGCGAGGTGGCCGCCGCGCGGGCGGCGGGCCCGGCGCCACCCACCGCCTGACCGGCCAAACCGCCTGCCCGACCGGCCAACTGCCCGCCCGACCGGCAGGATTGCGCGGTTGGACGGCGGGCCCGGACCGTGTCAGGCCGTCTCGGCGACCTTCCGCTGGACGCGCTCGGCGACGTCCGCCCACATCTCGGCGCAGTCGACGGCGAGGCGGGCGACGATGCCCCCGCAGTGCGGCGGTACCTGGTCGATGATCCTGTCCCAGTCCGCCGGGGCGAGGGTGTGCAGGGTGAGCAGCCGCAGCAGCGTCCGCCCGGTCTCGCTGAACCGCAGTGCGGGGTCCGCCATCAGCCGCTCCACGGCCGCGGCGCGGTCCTGCGCCGGGGCACGGCCCGGGGCCAAGTTGCGGTCCTGGACCTGGTTGCGGTCCTGGACCTGGTTGCGGGCCGGGGCGCGGTCCAGGGCCCGTGCCGGGGCGAGGTTCCGGGGCGGGGCGTGGTCGGGCACGGCCACCGGGCCGGAGCCACCGCGCCGGACGGGTGCTCCGCCCGGGCCCGCGGGTCGCCCGCCGCGGCGGAGCTGCGGATCCTCGCCGCGCAGCATGCGGTTGCGTACGTCGCGGACCGTCTCGGGCGAGATGCGGGCGGCCCGGGCGACCTGGCGCAGCGACAGGCCGGGGTTGGCGGCGATGATCTCGCCCGCCAGCCTGCGTCCCTCGGCGCCGTTGACCGGGCGGACCCGGCCGTCCTGGCCGAGGCGGCTTGTCCCGCGGGCACCGCCCGGCGCCCGCCGGCGGATCTCGGCGACGGTGCCCGGCGCGATGCCCGCGACCGAGGCGATCATGCGGTCCGACCAGTGCGGGTGCGAGGTGATGATGCGCCGGGCGGCGCCCTTGCGGTCGGCCGTCGTCAACGGCAGGCCGTGGGCGATGTTGGCCTCGACGGCCAGCACGAACGCGTCGGCCTCGGCGCCGTGGAAGAACCTGGCCGGAATGGTGGCGCGGCCGCGCAGCTCCGCGGCCCGGACGCGGTGCAACCCGTCGATGACCCGCATCGTCGGGTGGTGCACGGTGATGGGCGGCAGCGCCGCGCGCACCGCTGCGAGCACCTCCACGTGGTCCGTGTCCACTCCGGAGAGCCTCGGCGAACAGGCCGTCGACAGCGCGGCGATCTCGACGTCGACGACCTCCCGCCGGTCGACGCGCGGGGGTCCTGGGATGGTCAACTCACCTCACCCCCGCGGTCCGTGGAACGCCGCACACGGGCAGGCTCGCGATGGTCACCGTCACTGTGTCTCCCCCGTTGTGAGCCACGGCACCGGCACCGCGGACGTCTCCCCAGAAGTACGCGGTGCCGAAGACGCGCCGTGGATGTCCGTATGACGAGAACGGACCGTGCGGGCGAAAGGCGCCGCACAGGCACGTGTCGAACGGCGACGGCGATGCCGCGCGCCGGTGGTTCCCTCAGCGACTGCTGGTCAGGCAGCAGCTGTCGTCGCGTGGTCGTCCGGCCGTTCCGTTGCCCCGTTGTCGTTGCGCCGTCACCCCGGCTGCCGCCGTTGCCGCGCTGCCGTACCGTCGGCCGGACACGCTCACCTTAACAACGCGCTTTCCGGCCGGGTACCCCTCAATAGCAGGCGTGCCGGGGCCTGGACACCCCTGCGGTGCTCCCGCGCGCCGGTGCCCGCGACGGCTCTGGACCGCGCTGTGAAATCCGTGAAGTCCGTGAGGTCTGTGAGGTGCGTGAGGCACGGCGCCGGGGCGGGACGTGCGCGACGGGCGGGCCCCGCCGGACGGGCCGTCAGCGCGGCTCGAGTTGGAGGTAGTCCAGGTTCCAGTTCTGGAACGCGCCCTCGTCCAGGGACAGCCGCAGCGTGTGGCGGCCGCGGGGCAGGCGCAGCGTGACGCGGCTGCGCTGGAGCTCGAAGGCGCGGTGATGGGTGGTGACGCCGACGGCGACGGGCCCGCTCGGCGTGCCCCGGCCGAGGGCGATCCGGTACGTCCCGGCGGGCGAGTACGGCGAGGAGACGCGGGCCGCCACGGTGTAGCGGCCGGCCCGCGCCACGTCCACCTGGTACGTGAGCCACTCCGAGCCGCGCATCCAGCACACCGCGATCGCGCCCTCGTGGTCGCAGACGTCGACGCCCTCGCCGGGCCTGCCGGGGCCGTCGCCGCGGTTGTCCGCGTCGGTGTCGTGGTAGGCGACGCCCTCGCCGCCCTCGGCGTAGGCCTCGCCCTGGACGCGTACCGCGCCGCGCGGCACCGGGGCCGCCTGCCCGGTGGCCAGGTACTCCTCCAGCGCCTCGACGTTGTCGGTCTGGATGACGTTCGCCCCGTAGGTGCGCAGGAGCGCGCCCCAGCCGCGCGCGGGGTCGATCAGCGAGGCCTCGTCGGTGTGCCCGGCGGCGAGGTCGTCCTCCATGCTGTTGATCCAGACGCGGCCGGTCGACCGCAGCCGCCGCAGGAACGCGGGGTCGGCCACCGCGTCGTCGGTCTTGTCGAAGCCGACCTCGTAGGCGAGGGGCTGCTCCCCGCCGAACTCCTCCACGGCGCCGCGGTTGTCGTCGTCGAGCGTGTGCGCGTACAGGGCGCCGCGGTGCTCCGCGAGGAACGCCCGCACCTCGCCCACCGGAGCGGCGGACTTGAACAGGCCGTTACGCACGGTGCCCGTGCCGGTGAGCACCCGCCACACCTCCTCCCGGGCGTCCCACGCCTTGTCGAGGTTGACCAGGCCGCGCCGCTTGGCCACGCGCATCGCGTCGGCGAGCGTGGGGACGCGCTGCCTGGTGAGCGGGGCCTGGGCGCCGCCGAGCCCCTTGCGCAGGCGCAGGCGGGCCAGTTCGGCGAGGGTCAGGTCGGCGACGCGGCCGCTGCCGTCGGTGGTGCGGTCCACGGTCGCGTCGTGCATGAGGACGGGGACGCTGTCCTTGGTGAGCCGTACGTCGACCTCCACGACCTCGGCGCCGTCCGCGAAGGCCGCCCGTACCGCGGCGAGGCTGTTCTCGGGCGCCTCGCGCCACTGGCCGCGGTGGGCGACGGTCATCACCTTGGCGTCGGCGCCGCGGTCGAGGAAGTCGCGGTACGCGCGGTCGGCGGCGGTCTCCTGGGGCGCCGCGCGCGCGACCGCGTCCGGCGCGGCGCCGAGCACGACGAGCGCGCAGACGGCGGCGAGGGCGGCGACGGGGCGGCGCGGGGGGGGGGGGGGGGGGGGGGGGGGGGGGGGCGGGGGGGGGCGGGGGGGGGCGCGCGCCCGCGCGCGGCCCCCCGCCCCGCCCCCGGCCGC
>NZ_JASCXL010000171.1:0-15040 GCF_030010595.1 Streptomyces sp. CC224B
CCTGGCCAAAGCCCTCGACCTCCTCGCCCCCGGCGGACGCATCATCATCGGCGACGTACGCAACGCCGGCACCCTGCGGCTGATGCGCACCGGTGTGCAGCGCACCCAGTACCCGAACGAGGCGCCGGCGGCGGCCCACGCGGCCATCGCCCGCTCCATCCTGACCGAGCCCGAACTGGTCCTGGACCCCGAGTGGTTCACCCAGTTCGGCGAGCGGCACGGCGCGGGGGTGGTGGACATCCGCCTCAAGCCGGGCCACGCCCACAACGAACTCACCCGCCACCGCTACGAGATCTTCGTGCACAAGGACCCGGTGGACGCCCTCGACGTCACCGACGCGCCCACCGTGGACTGGGGCCGTCAGGCCGGGGACCTCTCCGCCCTGGAGGAGCTGGTCCGGGCCCAGGCCGCTCCCGCGCTGCGCGTCACCGGCATCCTCAACGCGCGCCTGACCGAGGAGGCCGGCTGGGCCGCCGAGGTCGGGATCGCCGAGGCGCCCGCCGCGGCCGGGCCCGCCGTCGACCCGCAGGAGCTGCACGAGTGGGCGGCCGAGCGCGGCTGGAGCGTCCTGACGACCTGGTCGGCGGCGGCCGGCGAGTGCTTCGACGCGCTCGTCCTGACCGACGCCGAGGCCGTCACCCGCCCGGTGCGGGGCGGCTTCGTCCCGTCGCGCCGCGCCGACCTGTTCCTGTCCAGCGACCCGGCCGCGGCCACGCAGATCGGTGTCCTGGTCGGCTCGCTGCGCGGCTACCTCCAGGAGCGGCTGCCCGCCCACCTGGTCCCGGCCTCCGTGGTGGCCATCGCCTCGGTGCCGCTGGCCGCCAACGGCAAGCTGGACCGCCGGGCGCTGCCCGCCCCGGACCTGTCCGCGCAGGCCGGCGGCCGGCCGCCGCGCACGCTCCAGGAGGAGCTGCTGTGCGACCTGTTCGCCGAGGTCCTGGACCTGGAGCGGGTCAGCGTCGACGACAACTTCTTCGACCTGGGCGGCCACTCGCTGCTGGCCACCAAGCTCATCAGCCGCATCCGCGCCACGCTGGGTGCCGAGGTCGAGCTGCGCACCTTCTTCTCCCACCCGACGGTGGCGGGGATCGTGCCGCACCTGGACGGCAGTGCCCGCACCCAGGCCCCGCTGGTGCGCGTCGCCGAGCGGCCCGAGCACCTGCCGCTCTCCTTCGCCCAGCAGCGCCTGTGGTTCGTCCACCAGTTCGAGGGCCCGTCGGCGACGTACAACATGCCGATCGTGCTCCGGCTGAGCGGCGACCTGGACGTGCCGGCGCTGGAGGAGGCCCTGGCCGACCTGGTGGCCCGCCACGAGACCCTGCGCACCCTCTTCCCCGCGGTCGGCGGCAAGCCCGAGCAGCGGATCCTCTCCCCCGAACAGGCGCGGCCCGCCCTGGCCGTGCACGAGGTCGGCGGCGAGGACGAGCTGGCCGAGGCGCTCACCGCGGCGGCCCGGTACGCGTTCGCCCTGGAGAGCGAACTGCCGCTGCGCGCGCAGCTCTTCCGCAGCGGCCCGCGGGAGTCCGTCCTGTCCCTGGTGGTGCACCACATCGCGGCCGACGGCTGGTCCTACGCCCCGCTGGCCCGGGACCTGGCCGCCGCCTACACCGCGCGTGTGGGCGGCACCGCCCCCGAGTGGACCGAACTGCCGGTGCAGTACGCGGACTACACCCTGTGGCAGCACGAGCTGCTCGGTGACGAGGCCGACCCGGACAGCCTGTTCAACAAGCAGTACGCCTACTGGGCCGAGCAGCTCGCCGGGCTGCCGGAGAAGGTCACCATCCCCACCGACCGGCCCCGCCCTGCCGTCCTCAAGGGCACCGGCGACCTGCTCCGCTTCACCCTGGACGCCGAGCTGCACCGGGGCGTCGCGGAGCTGGCCAAGGCCACCGGTACGACCCCCTTCATGGTGTTGCAGGCCACGATGGCCGCGCTGCTGACCCGCCTGGGCGCGGGCACCGACATCTCGGTGGGCAGCGGCATCGCCGGGCGGACCGACGAGAACCTGAAGGACCTGGTCGGCCTGTTCGTGAACCTGCTGGTGCTGCGCACGGACACCTCCGGCGACCCGACGTTCGCCGAGCTCCTGGCCCAGGTGCGCAAGACCAGCCTGGCCGCGTACTCGCACCAGGACATCCCCTTCGAGTCCCTGGTGGAGAAGCTCAACCCGGAGCGCTCGCCGTCCGTGCACCCGCTGTTCCAGATCGCCCTGGCACTGCAGAACAACGAGGCGGCGCAGTTCGAGCTGCCCGGCCTGCGCGTGCGGGCCGACGGCTCCGGCACCGGCACCGCCCGCTACGACCTGCTGCTCAGCCTCGACGAGACGTTCGAGGACCGCACCACGCCCGCGGGCATCTCCATCGCGGCCGAGTACTCCACCGAGCTGTTCGACGCCTCGACGATCGAGACGCTGATCACGCGCTGGAAGCGGCTGCTGACCACCGCGGTCACCAACCCCTCGCACCGCATCAGCTACGCCGACCTGCTCACCCCCCAGGAGCGCAGCCAGCTCCTGGCGGCCGAGCGGGAGCAGCCCGAGCGGGTGGCCGCGCAGGCGACCTTCCCGGAGCTGTTCGCGGCCCGGCTGCAGGCCGCGCCGCAGGCCCCCGCGGTGGAGTCGGCGGAGGTCACGTGGTCGTACGCGGAGCTGGACGCGCGGGCCAACCGCATCGCGCACTGGCTGCGTGCCCGCGGCATCGGCGTCGAGCAGCAGGTGGCCGTGGCCATGCCGCGCTCGGCGGACCAGGTCGCGGTCGCGCTCGGCATCCTGAAGGCGGGCGCCGCGTACATGCCCGTCGACCTGGACTACCCGGCCGAGCGGATCACGTACATGGTCCAGGACGCCGCCCCCGCCGCCCTGCTGGTGACCCGGGCCGCCCTTGAGGACCTGCCCGAGCACCTGGCCACCGACGTCGTGGCCATCGACACGGCCGAGGTGCAGGCGGCCTGGGAGGCTGCCCCCGACACCGCCCCTGTGGCCGGTCTGCGGCTCGAGCACCCGGCGTACGTCATCTACACCTCCGGCTCCACGGGCCGGCCCAAGGGCGTCACCGTCACCCACGCGGGCATCGCCGCACTCAGCCACTCCACCCAGGAGCGCCTCGGCATCACCCCCGACGCCCGCGTCCTGCAGGTCGCGGCGCCGAGCTTCGATGCCGCGTTCTGGGAGCTGGTGCAGTCCCTGACCACGGGCGCGGCCCTGATCGTCCCGGCCCAGCGGCGCCTGGTCGGCGACGACCTGGTGCGCACCCTGGCCGAGCGCCGCGTCACCCACGTGATGCTGCCGCCCAGCGTGCTGGCCGCGCTGCCTGCCGACACCCCGCGCACCCTGACCGACCTGCGTACGGTCACCGTCGGCGGTGAGGCGTGCCCGCCGGGCCTGGCCGCCGCGTGGTCGCCCGGACGGCGCTTCGTCAACGCCTACGGCCCCACCGAAACCACCGTGTGCGGCTCCATCAGCACCCCCCTGACCAGCGACCACACCCCCATCGGCACCGCCGTCGCCGACAACCGGGTGCGCGTGCTGGACGAGCAGCTGGCCCCGGTGCCCCAGGGCACGCCCGGCGAGCTGTACGTGGCGGGTCCGAGCCTGGCCCGCGGCTACCTGGGCCGCCCCGCGCTGACCGCCGAGCGCTTCGTCACCGACCCCTACGGCCCCGCGGGCTCCCGCATGTACCGCACCGGCGACGTGGTGCGCCGCGGCGCCGACGGCCAGTTGGAGTACCTGGGCCGCAGCGACGACCAGGTCAAGCTCCGCGGCCTGCGCATCGAACCCGGCGAGATCGAAGCGGCGCTCGCCGAGCACCACAACGTGGCCCAGGCCGTCGTCCTCGTGCGCGAGGTCCGCGGCACCAAGCAGCTCGTCGGCTACGTGGTACCCGTCGGCGCCCGCGAGACGACCGACGACTTCGACATCACCGCGGGCGTCTCCGCCAAGGAACTGCGCCGCTTCGCCGCCGGCCGCCTCCCGGAGTTCATGGTGCCCTCGGCCTTCGTCCTCCTGGACGAACTGCCGCTGACGCCGAACGGGAAGCTCGACAAGGCCGCGCTGCCCGAGCCCGAGGTGCCCGGCGGCGTCTACCAGGCGCCGCGCACCCCGGAGGAGCAGGCGCTGGCCGCGGCGTACGCGGAGGTCCTCGGCCTGGAGCGGGTCGGCATCGACGACGACTTCTTCGCCGTCGGCGGCGACTCCATCCGCTCCATCCAGGTGGTCTCCAAGGCCCGTGCCCACGGCATCGAGATCACGCCGCGGCAGGTCTTCGAGTGCCGTACGGTGGCCGCCCTCGCCGTGGCCGCCGCGACCGGCGGGCAGGCGGCGCCGGTCCGCGAGGAGCTGGCCGGCGGCGGCGTGGGCTGGATGCCCCTGCTTCCGGTGGCCCGCTACATCACCGGCCTCGGCGGCGGCTTCGACCGGTTCGTGATGTCGATGACGGTGAACCTGCCGCGTGGCATCGACGAGAGCGGTCTGGCCGCCACGCTGGCCGCGGTCGTCGACCACCACGACGTGCTCCGCGCCCGCCTCGTCACCACCGGCGAGCCGGGCCTCGAGGTGGCCGAGCCGGGCACCGTCGACGTGGCCGCGCTGATCCGCCGCGTGCCCTGCGCGGGCGACTGGCAGGACCCCGCCTGGCGGGAGCAGGCCAAGGCCGCGCTCGACGCGGCGGTGCGGGAGCTGGACCCGGCGTCCGGGTCGATGGCCCGGTTCGTGTGGTTCGACGCCGGTCCCGAGACCTCCGGCCGCCTGATCATCGTGCTGCACCACCTGGTGGTCGACGGCGTGTCCTGGCGCATCCTCACCCCGGACCTCGCCGAGGCCTGGGAGCAGGTCCGCGAGGGCCGCACACCCCAGCTCGCCCCGGTGCCCACCTCGATGCGCCACTGGGCCCACGCCCTCACGGAGGAGGCCGCCTCGCCGCGGCGCACGGCCGAACTCCCGCTGTGGCAGGGCATCGTGGAGGGGCCCGACCCGCTGATCGGCTCCCGGCCGCTCGACCCGGCCGTGGACGTGCGCGCCACCATGGAGACCGTGGAGGTGCGCCTCGCCCCCGAGGCCACCGAGGCGCTGCTGACGTCGCTGCCCGCCGCGTTCCACGGCGGCCCCAACGACGGCCTGCTGACCGCGCTCGCCCTGGCCCTGACGCAGTGGCGCAAGAACCGGGGCGTCGACGGCACCGCCGCGTCCTCGCTGCTGCTGCGCCTGGAGGGCCACGGCCGCGAGGAGGCCGCGGCGCCGGGTGTCGACCTGTCGCGTACGGTCGGCTGGTTCACCAGCATGTTCCCGGTCCGGCTGAGTGTCGACGGCTTCGACGTCGACGAGGCCGTCGCGGGCGGCCGCTCCGCCGGCCACGTCATCAAGGCCGTCAAGGAGCAGCTGAACGCCGTCCCGGACAAGGGCATCGGCTACGGCCTGCTGCGCCACCTCAACCCGGAGACCGCCGAGGTCCTGCGGGCGCACGAGGGCGGCCAGGTCGCCTTCAACTACCTGGGCCGGTTCGCCCAGGGCGACCAGCCGGGCGGCGGCGGGAGCTGGGCGATCGCCACCGACATGGAGGGCATCGCCGCCGACCTGGACGCGGACATGCCCGCCCTGGCGGCGGTGGAGATCAACTCCTTCGTGGTGGACACCGCGCGGGGCCCGCAGTTCAGCGCCTCCATCGGCTTCCCCGCCGGGCTGCTCGCCCGCGAGGAGGCGCAGGAGCTCGCCGACCTGTGGCACACCGCCCTGGAGGGCCTGGCCCGGCACGCGGCCCAGCCCGGCGCGGGCGGTCTGACGCCGTCGGACGTACCTCTGGTGCAGGTGCGCCAGCGCGACCTGGAGCTGTGGGAGGAGCAGTACCCGGGCGTGCGGGACGTCTGGCCGATGACGGACGCGCAGTCCGGTCTGCTCTTCCAGAGCCAGCTCGCCGACACCTCCTTCGACGCCTACCACGTGCAGTTCGCCATGCACCTGTCCGGTGCGGTGGAACCGGAGCGGATGCGGGCGGCCGGACAGGCGCTCCTCGACCGGTACGCGAACTTCCGTACGGCCTTCGTGGCCTCGGCCGCGGGGCAGCAGGTCCAGCTCGTCCTCGACCACGTCGAGCTGCCCTGGCGGGTCGTGGACCTGCGCGGCCTCGGTGAGCGGGAGCAGGAGGAGGCGTTCGAGGAGCTCCTCGCCGAGGACCAGCGGGCGCACTTCGACCCGGCGGTGCCGCCGATGATGCGGATGATCCTGGTGCTGCGCGCCGAGGACCGCTCGGAGCTGGTGTTCACCGTCAACCACGTCCTGTTCGACGGGTGGTCCTTCCCGCTGATGCTCCAGGACCTCATCCGCGTCTACGCGGCGCACGGGGACACCTCCGCGCTGCCGCGGGTGCGCCCCTACCGCGACTTCCTGTCCTGGCTCGGACGGCAGGACCAGGAGGCGGCGTTCGAGGCCTGGGCGCGCGAGCTCGACGGCGTCGAGGAGCCGACGCTGCTGGCGCCCGCGGCCGCCACCACGGCCGTGCCCGAGGGGCAGGACGCGACCGACCACGTCGACCTGCCGCTGACCGCCGGGATCGGGCAGGAGCTCCAGCGCCGGGCGGGCGAGCTGGGCATCACGCTCAACATGCTGCTCCAGGGCGCGTGGGGCGTGGTCCTCGGGCACCTGACCGGGCGCCAGGACGTCGTCTTCGGTACGACGGTCTCCGGCCGCCCGCCGCAGGTGCCGGGCGTGGACGAGATGGTAGGCCTGTTCATCAACGCCCTGCCGGTGCGGGTGCAGTTCACGCCGCGCGACACCCTCGCGGACCTGCTGATCGGGCTCCGTGAGCGCCAGGCGGTGCTCATGGACCACCAGAACCTCGGCCTGACCGAGATCCACCGGGCCGCGGGCGTGGGCACCCTGTTCGACAGCATGATCATCTTCGAGTCGTTCCCGATCGACCGCGAGGGCATGACCGAGGCGCACGGCGAGGCCGGCGTCGAGATCACGGGGATGCGCATCCACAGCAGCACCCACTACCCGATCACCCTCGGGTCCGACCCGAACCTGAGCATGGCGGTCCTGGAGTACCGCAAGGACCTGTTCGAGCGCGCGGAGATCGAGCGGATCGCCGCGTACCTCAGCCGGGTCCTCGAGCAGCTCGCGGCCGATCCGCAGACGCCGCTGGCGCGCCTCGACCTGGTGGAGGAGGCCGAGCGGGAGCTGGTGCTCGGCCGGTTCAACGACACCGCGGCGCAGGTGCCCACGCGGACGGCGATCGCCCTGGTCGAGGAGCAGGTCGCCCGCACGCCGGAGGCCACCGCGGTCGTCCACGAGGACGAGCGGCTCACCTATGGGGAGCTGAACGCGCGGGCCAACCGCCTGGCCCGGCTCCTCACCGCGCGCGGCATCGGCCCGGACTCCCTGGTGGCGGTGGTCCTGCCGCGCACCCCGGAGCTGGTGGTGGCGCTGCTGGCGACGCTGAAGTCCGGCGCCGCCTACGTGCCGGTCGACCCCGGCTACCCGGGCACCCGCCTGCGGCACATCCTCGACACGGCCGGGCCGCGGCTGATCCTCACCGACACCACCGCGGCCGGTGTCCTGCCCGAGGGAGGCGACATCGAGCGCCTGCTGCTCGACGAGACGGACGTGTCGGCGTACGCGGACACCGACCTCGCCGACAGCGAGCGCACCGGCGTCCTGCGCCCGGACCACCTGCTGTACCAGATCTACACCTCGGGCTCGACGGGCCTGCCCAAGGGCGTGGGTCTGACCCACGCCAACCTGGTCAACGCCCTGCACGGCATGGTCGACGAGGTGGGCCTGGAAGCGGGCCCGAAGATGCTGGCGAGCACCTCGATCGGCTTCGACGTGGCCAGCTTCGAGCTGCTGTTCACCCTGACCCGCGGCGGCAGCGTGGAGCTGGTCCGTGACGTCCTGGCGCTGGCCGAGCGCGACCACTGGGACCTGGACGTGATCAGCTCGGTGCCCTCGGCCTTCGCCGAACTCGTCGACCAGCTCGGCGAGCGCGTCACGCCCAAGGCCCTGCTCTTCGGCGGCGAGGCCCTCACCCCGGCGCTGGTGGACCGCATCCGCGCCCAGTGGCCCGAGGCCCGCATCGTCAACTGCTACGGGCCCAGCGAGGCGTTCTACGTCACCTCCCACGTCCTGGACCCCCAGGCCTCCTACACCGGCGGGGTGCCCATCGGACGGCCGCTGAACAACCTGCGCGGCTACGTGCTCACGCCGTCCCTGGCCCCGGTGGGTCCGGGCGCGGTCGGCGAGCTGTACCTGGCCGGCGCGGGCGTGGGCCGCGGCTACCACGGGCGCCCGGCGCAGACCGCCGAGCGCTACCTGGCCGACCCGTTCGGCCCCGCGGGCGGCCGCATGTACCGCACCGGCGACCTGGCCCGCTGGACCGCCGACGGGCACCTGGAATACCTCGGCCGCGCCGACTCCCAGGTCAAGATCCGCGGCTTCCGCATCGAACCGGGCGAGGTCGAGGCCGCCGTGGCCGCGCACCCCGAGGTCGCGCAGGCCGCGGTCGTCGCCCGCGGCAGCGCGGGCAGCAAGCAGCTCGTCGCCTACGCGGTCCCCGCCCCCGGCGCCGAGCTGGAAGGGGCCGCACTGCGGGCCTTCGTCGCCGAACGCCTGCCCGACTACATGGTGCCCGCCGCGTTCGTCACCCTGGAGCGCCTGCCGCTGTCCCCCAACGGCAAGCTCGACCAGAAGGCGCTCCCGGCTCCCGAGCTGACCGGCAGCGCGGCCTACCGCGCCCCGCGCACCCCGCAGGAGGAGGTGCTGGCCGGCCTGTTCGCGCAGGTCCTCGGGGTGGAGAAGATCGGCGTCGACGACAACTTCTTCGACCTCGGCGGCCACTCGCTGAGCGCCACCCGCCTGGTCAGCCGCATCCGCGCGGTCCTCATGATCGAGGTGCCGATGCGGACGGTGTTCCAGGCGCCCACGGTCGCGCAGCTCGCCGCCCGCCTCACCGCGGGCGCCGAGGGGGCGGAGGAGACCGAGCGCACCGACCCGTACGGGGTCGTCCTGCCGCTGCGCGGCGGCGGCACGGGGACGCCCGTGTGGTTCATCCACCCCGGCTTCGGCCTGTCCTGGTCCTACCTGGGCATGGCGATGCAGCTCGGCGACCGGCCGGTGTACGGCATCCAGGCCCGCGGCTACGACGGCTCGCCGATCCCGGAGAGCTTCGAGGCGATGGTCCTGGACTACGTGGAGCAGATCCTCGGCGTCCAGCCGGAGGGCCCGTACCACTTCGTCGGCCACTCCATGGGCGGCACCCTGTCCCACGCCGTCGCCGCCGAACTCCAGCGCCGCGGCCACGAGGTGCCCTTCATCGCGCTCCTCGACGCCGCGCCGACGACGGCCTTCGTCGCCGAGGACGTGGTGCTCGACCGGTCCATCGGGCGGGACTTCCTCGCCGGCTACCTCCCGGGCGAGGACGACGACGCCGACCGGCGGACCCTCATCGAGAACGGCGCCCTGATCATGTCCGAACACGTCCGCCTGGCACGGGCGTTCACCCCGCCCGTCTACCGCGGCACGGCGCTGTACTTCAACGCGACGCTGAGCCCGGAGGCCCAGGCCGCGTTCTGGGACCCGTACGTCGAGGGCGACGTGCGCGCCCACGACATCCACTCCACACACTTCGGCCTGACCGCACCCAAGGTCGCGGCCGAGATCTGCGACGTCATCAACCGCCACCTCGCGGACTGACGGAGCAGCACCGCGGTGCCGGGCCCGTCCGACCGGGCGGGCCCGGCACCCACCCCGTGCCCCTCATCTGCCCCGCGCCCCTCGCCCGCCCCGTGAGGGGCCGCGCGCGGCGAACCGAGAAAGAGAGAACGAGCGTGACCGAGCAGATCCTCAACCTGAGCAACAAAACCGTCAGCAACCCGGCGGAGTACGGCCCCCTGCGCGAGCGGGGCCCCCTCTTCCGGGCCACCATCGAGGGCCTGGAGTCCCCGGTCTGGTTCGTCGCCGGCTTCGACGACTGCAAGGAGATCCTGCACGACTCCCGCTTCATCCGGGACCAGTCCAAGCTGCCGGGGGCGGAGGGCCCGAGCCTCACCGACGAGATGCTGACGCAGGTCGGCATGCCGAAGGAGTACTTCAAGTACTTCGGCCTCCTCGGCCTGTCCGACGGCGAGGAGCACACCCGGATGCGCAACGTGGTCGCGCGCGCCTTCACGGCCCGCCGCGTCAACGCGCTGCGCCCGGGCCTGGAGAAGAACGCCGCGGACATCTACGCCGCGCTGGCCGAGAAGAAGGAGGGCGACCTCGTCTCGGAGCTCGGCTACCCGCTCACCAGCGCCGCCATCTGCGAGCTCATGGGCGTCGAGGCGGCCGACGTGCCGCTGCTGCAGGGCTGGATCATGGAGTTCGTCTCCTACGACACCGAGCGGCTCGTCCCCGCCATCACCAGCATCGTCGAGTACTACAAGGACCTGATCGCGCGCCGCCGCGCCGAGCCGACCGACGACCTCATCTCCGAGCTGGCCAAGCCCGGCGGCCCCGACCAGGACCTGCTCTCCGACGACGTGATCATCGCCATCTTCATGCTGCTCACCAGCACGGGGATCGCGCCGCCCGCGCACTTCCTCGGCCAGGCGCTGCTCGCCCTGCTCACGCACCCCGAGGAGCTGGAGAAGCTGCGCGCCCAGCCCGAGCTGCTGGCCCGGCGGGCCGTGCCGGAGCTGATCCGCCACGCCACCTCCGTGCCGACCGGCGGGCCGCTCTACGCGGCCGAGGACTTCGAGTTCCGGGGCTGCCCGGTCAAGACGGGCGACGCCGTCATCCCGTCCCTGGTCGGCGTCAACCACGACCCGCGCCAGTTCGACGACCCGCTGAAGCTGGACCTCGCCCGCGACCTCGGCCCCGGCGTCGGCCACCTGTCCTTCGGCAGCGGCGCGCACTACTGCACCGGCGCGGCCCTCGCCCAGCTCGAGACCGAGGTCGTGATCAACACGTTCCTGCTGCAGAACCGCACCATGGAGCTCGCGGTCGACCCCGGCGAGCTCCAGTACTTCGACGTGCCGGGCAAGGGCACGGCGCTCGGCGCGCTGCCCGTCCGCTTCTGACGTCTCCGACGCCGCTCACGTCCCCGTAGTCACGTACGAGCGCGAGGCCGTCCCGACCCCCACCCCAGGGTCCGGACGGCCTCGCGCTCGTACGGCGTCCGGCCCCGGGGGCCGCGGCCTCCGGGGCGGCCCGGTCACCCGGCGCCGCGGCCGGTCGCCTACGACGTGATCCAGCCGTGGTCCCGCACCAGCTCCAGGACGCAGGCGCGCACGCGCTTGATCTGGTCGCCGGTCAGCGAGTCCACCGAGTCGAGCAGGGCCTCCGTGAGCTCGTCGACGAAGTCGTCGGCCGCGGAGACGGCCCCGTCGCCGGTGACGGCGGGGGCGGGCCGGGCCGCGAGGTTCCCGCGCGGCAGCTGGTGGGACGTGGACTGGTGCACCAGGCGGATGTTCGACGCCTTGGGCCCCTTGTCCCCCATCTCCATGAAGAACTCGACCACGCTGCCTTCCTGGTAGAGGTACTTCTCGTCCACCAGGTCGTTCGCGTGCATGAACACGTCCTCGTCGCCCGTCTCCGGGGCGATGAACCCGTAGCCGCGGACCTCGTCGAACCGCAGGACCTTCCCCACCGTCAGCACACCCATGCCACCACACCTCGCCACGACCTCTGGAGGGTCCCACCCTGTGTGGGCCCCCGCGGATGCCGGCATCCGCCCGACGAACCTACCCTGCCCGGCGCGGCGGCCCGCAGGGGGTGCCCCCGGGGGCCTCGCGGGGCCGGTCAGGCGGACGCGCCCCGCTCCGCCCAGTGCTGCCGCAACGCGCTCTCGGCGCAGGAGACGACGCCCTCGATCGAGCCGGGGTCGGGCGTCCAGCAGTCGCTGACCAGGTGCACCGCCTCGCCGGGCAGCGGGCGCCGGACCCGGGGCGCCACCGTGGCGGGGTCGCAGCCGGGCCGCCACACGTGCCACGCCCCGTCGTGCGGCGGCAGGCTCCAGTCCTGCCAGCGGGCGGCCAGCGGGGCCGGAAGCCCGGGCAGCCGGTGCACGCGCTCCACCAGGCGGTGCGCCCGCTCGACCAGGGCCGCGCCGGGGACGGGCGGGGCGGCGGCGGGCTCGCGCGGCGCGTCCCAGGCCGCGGTGGCGGGCCCGCTCGGGTAGGCGGCGAGCAGCAGCCCGGGGCCGCCGGTGCGGGGCGGCCCGGGCGGCGGGCACGTACCGCCGTACCAGAGCTGCCGCAGCGGCAGGTCGGTGGTGCCGCGCCCGCGCGTCATGCCGAGGCCGTGCCACCACGGCGAGGCGTACAGCAGGAACAGCTTGTGGGCGGGCACGGCCTCGACGGCGGCCAGGTTCTCGCGCAGCCGCGGGGTGAACGGCAGCCCGTCCGGCGCCAGGCGGAGCAGCGCCCCGGGCGGCAGGGCGAGCATGACGGTGCGCGCGTGCACGCGGACGTGCTCACCGGTGGCGCGGCCGCGCGCGTCCTCCAGGGCGAACGTCAGCAGGTAGCGGGGGCGGAGCGCGTCCCGGCCGGTGGCCGCGCGCGCCGCTGTGCCCCGCTCTCCCCCGGCCGGGCCCGCGTGCCGCTCCGCCCGGTCGATCCGCAGGAGCCGGTGGCCGAGGCGCAGCGTGCCGCCCGCGGCCGTGAAGCGCTCGCACAGGGCGAGCGGCAGGCTCTGCATGCCGTGCCGCAGCGTGACGTACTCGGCGCGGGGCGGGGTGCGGAACAGCAGGCCGAGCTGTTCGGCGGCGTTCTCGCGGCTCGTCCCCGTGTCGTAGCCGCCGGTGTCGTGCACGAACGCGACGGCCTCCGCGCCGAGGACCGCGCGCAGGGCCTCGGCGTACGTCGTCCGCCCCAGCGGCAGGCCCGCCGCGGCGGCCACGGCGCACCGGGCCCGGAACGCGGCGGCGGTGTCCGCGGCCCGGCGCGTGTCGCCGCGCTCCAGGGCCTCGTGGTGGCTCAGGCGCAGCCCGGTGAAGCCGGGCACGAGCCGCTCCGCCGCGCGGAGCACCAGGGCGTCCGGGTCCAGGCCGCGCTCCTCCCCGGTGAGGTCGTACGGGATCCGCGCGGGGTCGGCCAGGTCGCGGCGGCGCAGGGTCACTCCGCGGACGTGGACGAGGTTCTCGGGGCGGCCGAAGTCGAAGGGCACGAGGTCCGGGGTCAGCCCGGCGCGGTCGACGACGTCGAGGACCCGGCGCAGTCCGCGGTGCAGCCGCATGGCCCCGAGATCGGCGACCGGGCCCGCCTCGTCCGCCCCTCCCCCGCCGGCCCCCGCCCCCGTGTCCGCTGCTCCGCCGTCCGCCCGTCCCAGCCGTACCGACCACAGCCGTCCGCCCACCCGGTGGGAGCGTTCGAAGAGCGCCACCCGGCCGCCGGGCGGAGGGGTGTTCCATTCTCCGTGGCAGAGCAGGCGTTCGGCCAGGAAACAACCGCCGATTCCGGCCCCCACTATCGCCGTGTCGAGGAACAGCGGTTTCCCGGACCGGTGATGACGGAGCGTCATGGTATTTGCCCTTGCATGGTGTACCGCACGGTGCTGTTGATCTACAGTCGCGCTCACGTATCCGTCTTAACACATGCGGGGGGCCGTGCTTTTCCCGGGCCCGGCCGCGACGCCCGAGAACGCCGGAGGGACATCCATGATCTTCCGCAAGGAAATAGCCGCCGAGACCGCGGGCGCCTATGACACGTTGGCCGCCTACTTCCAGGACGTACGGTCGTTCTTCGAAGTTCTGGGTGTCCGCTTCAGCCTGCCCGAGTACGGAGTGCGGCTGCGTCCCATCGCCGGGAACGAACTCTTCTCGAACGCGAACAGCTATCTGCTCTCCGACGACAGCTCGTACCCGTACTACCTGTGGCTGCCGAGCTGGCTCGGCCGCTTCTACATCGACGCCGACCGGATCGGCGAGGGACAGCGCGCCAACGACGTGCGCACCGCGCACGCGCGCCACATCGCCTTCGTCTGGCCCTGGCTCGGCTTCAACGACGCCTACGTCAAGGACGCGGAGGAGCCCGAGTGCTGGTTCGGCGTGGCGGACCCGCGCCCCCAGGACCCGCACGAGACGGTGCGCACCACCGCGCAGAGCCTGTTCAACCACTTCCGCCTGGAGCACACCCTCGAC
Source organism: Streptomyces sp. CC224B (assembly GCF_030010595.1). Classification (NCBI taxonomy): domain Bacteria; kingdom Bacillati; phylum Actinomycetota; class Actinomycetes; order Kitasatosporales; family Streptomycetaceae; genus Streptomyces; species Streptomyces sp. CC224B. The sequence continues at coordinate 14,103 of NZ_JASCXL010000171.1, forward strand.
GGCGAGCACCAGGGCTGGCTGACCGGCCACTTCACACCGGACGAAGCGGTCGGCCGGACGCTCACGGGCCGGTGGCACCTGCGCCGGGTGCCGCTGTCCGCGCTGACGAGCTACTACGAGGTGGAGAAGAACGTCATCCAGCCGCTGGGCGAGAAGTTCAGCGCGCTCGCGGCCGGCACGGACCCGGGGCGGCGGCCGGCCCGGCCGGCGGCGAACGGCCGGGCGCAGGGGGACGCGGGGCGGCCGGAGGCGGACGGTGCGGCGCGGACGCCCGGGCCGCCGCGCCGCCCGGAAGCCGCGCCGATGGCTGTGCGCCCGTGAAGCGAGCGGGTCGCCGCCCCGGGCGATAGGGGTCATTGAGGGGTGTCCCGGGGCTACCCGGAGCCGCCGCGGGCGCAGAACAATTCTTCGCGTACGAGGTGCCAAGACGAGAGGTGACCCATGCGAGGAATCGACAACAGCATCTCCGCCATCACGTTGAACTCCGTCCAGCTCGAAGGCGGTCCGAGCACTCTTTCCGGAACTGTCGTCCTCGCCGAACTCAACGAAGTGATCTGCTCCCCGGAGAAGATCAAGATTCGGCACGGGAACGGATACGAGCACTACGAGTTCATCGAGGCGCCGGCTCCGCTCGACGACGTGCGGGCCCACGCTCCGGCGGGCGGTGTCGCCTCCGGACCGCTGAAGCTGCGCTGGGTCGGCCGCACGAAAATCGCGGAATAGCGGCGTACGCCCGAGCGCGGCTCCTTCGGGAACACACCGGGAACACACCAGGAACACGCAAGGAATACGCCAGGAATACGGAGAACACACCGGCACCCATGGGAAAGGCGGCCCCCCCCCGGGGGGGGGGGGGGGCGTTAGCCAGGGGGGGGGGCGGGGGGGCCCGGGCCCGGCGGGCCCGGGCCGGGGGGGCCCGGCCCGGGGGCCCGGGGCCC
>NZ_JASCXL010000172.1:0-14422 GCF_030010595.1 Streptomyces sp. CC224B
TCAGGGGGCTCGGCGGGGGGCGGTGGGGGTGGAGTAGGGGGGCGGGGGGTGTAGTGGGGCTTTCGTGGAGGGGGTGGATGGCTGGCTGGGGGGGCGTGGGGCTGCGCCCGGCTTTGCGGGAGTGGGGGCTTGGCGGGACCGCTGCGCGGGGCGGCTGGGGCCTGGTGTTGCGGGCCTGGGCCTGGGTGCGCGGGTGGCTGGGCCTGGCTGCACCGAGCTGCGCGGGCTGGCGCAGGGGGGCAGGGCCTGGCGATGCCGCCAAGGCCTGGTGCGTCCTTCGCCGCTTCGCGGCATGTCTCCCACCCGCCCACCCGTTACGCCTCGGCTTCGCCCGCGCGGCCGGGCCCGTCGCCGCTTTCCGCCCGTGGCTCCGTGACTGTGCGTGAAACGCGCCGTGGGGCGGCGAAGGGGTGGGCTGCGCCGCGTTGCCACTGCGTCGCGAGCGTCGGCGCGGCTTGTGCTGCCGCCGCTTCGCGGCGTGTTGCCCACCCACCCACCCGTACTGCCTTAGCTTCGTCCGTCCGGCCGGAGTCTTCGCCGCTTCGCGGCGTTCCCGCCCATCCGTGGCTCTGTGGCTGTGCGCCTCGACGGCGCCATGGAGCGGCGGGGAGGGGCTGGCTGCGCCGGCGGAGCCTCTGCGTGACGCGCATCGGCACGCCTTGTGTGTCGCCGCTTCGCGGCATGCCTCCCACCCGTTACGCCCCGGCTTCGCCCGCGCGGCCGGGCCCGTCGTCGCTTCACGGCCTTTTCCGTTTCCGTCCGTGACTCCGTGCCTCCGTGACCTTGCCTGCTCGGCGGCCCGGATCCCCTCTCGGCTGTGCTCGTCAGGCGGGGGCTTTGTCAGTGCCTGGCGGCAGCGCCACGCACCAACCGTGGTTGTGGGGGCGAAGCCAGGTGTGACGGGCGCGAGGGCGGGAGACGCACTGCGGGGCGGCGGAGGGGCGGGCCGCGTGGGCGGAGCCGGGTGTGACGGGTGGGCGGGTGGGAGACCCGCCGCGAAGCGGCGACGAGGCGGCCCCCGCCTGCGTAGCCGGGCAACACGGGTGGGTGGGTGAGCGGCGCGCCGCGGAGTGGCGGAGGGTGGGCCGGGCGTGGCAACGCCGTGGAGGCACCCGGGGCCAGGGGCCGCGCAGGTACCGGCGGGGGCGGGGGGTTGTCGGAGGCTGGGGCTAGTCTCGGGCGGTATGGGTCTCAACACGTCCGCCGACACCCCCCTCCCCGTAGGCGAGGTCTCCCGCCTCATCGGGAGCTGGATCGACCGCCTGGGCGCGGTGTGGGTGGAGGGGCAGATCACACAGCTCTCCCGGCGCCCCGGCGCGGGCGTGGTGTTCATGACGCTGCGCGACCCGTCGCACGACATCTCCGTAAGCGTGACGTGCTACCGCCAGGTGTTCGACGCGGTGGCGGACGTCGTGTCGGAGGGCGCCCGCGTCGTCGTCCACGCGAAGCCGGAGTGGTACGCGCCGCGGGGCCAGCTCTCCCTGCGGGCGGCGGAGATAAGGCCGGTCGGCGTCGGTGAGCTGCTCGCGCGCCTGGAGCAGTTGAAGAAGGCGCTGGCCGCGGAGGGCCTGTTCGCCCCCGCCCGCAAGAAGCCGCTGCCGTTCCTGCCGCAGCTCATCGGCCTGGTCTGCGGCCGCGCCTCCGCGGCCGAGCGCGACGTCCTGGAGAACGCGCGCCACCGCTGGCCCGCGGTCCGCTTCGAGGTGCGCAACGTCGCCGTGCAGGGCGTGCACGCGGTGCCGCAGGTGGTGCAGGCCGTCAAGGAGCTGGACGGCCTCGCGGACGTCGACGTGATCATCGTGGCGCGCGGCGGCGGCAGCGTGGAGGACCTGCTGCCGTTCTCGGACGAGCAGCTCGTCCGCGCGGTCGCCGCGTGCCGTACGCCGGTCGTGTCCGCGATCGGCCACGAGCCGGACAACCCGCTCCTCGACCACGTGGCCGACCTGCGCGCCTCGACGCCGACGGACGCCGCCAAGAAGGTCGTACCGGACGTGGGCGAGGAGCTGGAGCGGGTCGCGCACCTCGGGGAGCGGGCGCGGCGCTGCGTGGAGGCGTTCCTGGAGCGCGAGGAGCGCGGCCTCGCCCACGCGCTGGCCCGGCCCTGCATGGAGCGGCCGCACCGCATGGTGGAGGAGCGCGAGGAGCAGGTCACCACGTACGTGGACCGGGCGCGGCGCACCCTCGGGCACCTCCTGGACCGCGCCGAGTCGGAGCTCACCCACACGCACGCGCGCGTGGTGGCCCTCTCCCCCGCCGCGACGCTCCAGCGGGGGTACGCGGTGCTGCAGAAGCAGGGCGGCTCCGTGGTCCGCGGGGCGGACGACGTGGCGGACGGCGAGGCGCTGCGCGCGCGGGTCGCCGAGGGCGAATTCTCCGTACGGGTGGACCTTTAGGGTGGGCGCATGACCAGCAAGACGGACGAGACCGCCGAGACCGCCGAGACGGCGAACGCGCTCGGCTACGAGCAGGCGCGGGACGAGCTCATCGAGGTGGTACGCCGCCTGGAGGCCGGGGGCACCACGCTGGAGGAGTCCCTGGCCCTGTGGGAGCGCGGCGAGGAGCTGGCGGCGGTGTGCCGCCGGTGGCTGGAGGGCGCCCGCGCCCGCCTGGACGCCGCCCTGTCGGAGGAGTAAGCCCCCCCGGCGCCGCCCGGCGCACCGGCAAGACTTGGCGCCCCCGCCGCGGCCCGGCACCGCGGCACACCGGCACCGACCGGCGCACCAGGGCCACCCGACGACCGGCACGGCCAAGCACCACCGGCATGGCCCGCCCCCGGCACCCGCCCCGCTCGCCGGCACTGCCCGGCGGACCGGGCACGCCCTAGGGACCGACCCGACCCAGGGGTACGGCCAGGGGCCCAGCACGGCTAAGCGGCCCGGAACGGCCCCCCAGCAACCCGACGCCCCCGCCCAAGGCACCGCGCCCCCGCCCAGCGCCCCCTTCGCCCAGCGCACCGCGCCCCACCCTCCCCACCCCCGCCTGGAGCGTCGATCACCTCCCCTCAGCTTTAGTTGAAAGTTGAACCTCGTTCGCGTACTGTCGTACCCGCTGGTCCCGGGCGCCGCCCCGCCGGCACCCGGACCGCACGCGTCCTCTTCTTCTGACGTACGTATCGAGAAGGTTGAAAGATGTCCCTCGTTCTTGACCCCGCCGCCCAGGACCTGCTCTTCCGCGAGGCCCGTACCGCCAACACCTTCACCGACGAGCCCGTCACCGACGAGCAGATCCAGGCCGTCTACGACCTGGTCAAGTACGGCCCCACCGCGTTCAACCAGTCGCCGCTGCGCGTGACCCTGGTGCGCAGCCAGGAGGCCCGTGAGCGCCTGGTGCAGCACATGGCCGAGGGCAACCGGCCGAAGACGCTGACGGCGCCGCTGGTCGCGATCCTGTCGGTGGACAACGAGTTCCACGAGGAGCTGCCGGAGCTGTTCCCGCACGCCCCGGGCGTCAAGGACGCCTTCTTCTCGGAGCGCACGGTCCGCGAGCAGGCCGCCGGCCTGAACGGCGCCCTCCAGGCCGCGTACTTCATCGTGGGCATCCGCGCCGCCGGCCTGGCCGCGGGCCCGATGACCGGGTTCGACCCGGCCGGCGTGCAGAAGGAGTTCCTGGACGACGACCACACCCCGCTGATGGTCGTCAACATCGGCAAGCCGGGCCCCGACGCCTGGTTCCCGCGCTCCCCGCGTCTCGCCTACGACCAGGTCATCACGACCGTCTGACCGTCGGGCCGTCCGACCGTCCGGGGCACGCCCCCGGCACGGCGCACGACGTACGAGTGAGGCCCCCGGCACGCGCCGGGGGCCTCACTCGTGCGCGCCTCGTACGCGCCTCGCGGGGCGCGGCTCAGCCCGCCGCGGCCGACTTCGTCGGCGCCGCCGTCGGCACCGGGGTGCGCTTCATCTCCAGCGACTGCGCCATCGTCGCCAGCCGGTCGAACGACGCCGTGCCGAGGACCACGGTGGTGGCGCCCTTGTCCTGGTGGACGAGGGCGTCGTAGCGCGGGCCCTGGTAGCGCTGCCACGTCCTGCCCGCGATCTTCTCGGTCGCGTCCGTCCGCCGGGCCTTCTGCGTCGCCTCGTCGATGAACTCCGACGGCTTCGCGGTGGACTGCTTGATCGCCACGTACTCGCCGGCCGGGTCGAGGAAGCCCAGGTGCCAGCTGTCGTGGGCCGCGCCGTCGTACCGGACCGACGTCGGCTTCCAGGTCTCGGGCAGGCCCGTGGGGGCCGCCACCGGATACGCCGCCGCCCGCCGGGCCGTCAGGAGCTCGACGCGGTAGTCGACCCGCTTGACCGGGTCCTTGGACTCGTCGTGCGGGATGAAGACGTAGATGACTGCCACGACCATGCCGATGACGGCCATCGAGAGCAGCATGTTCCGCACGGTCTGCTTGCCAGTTCTGCCTGCCACGCCCCCCATCGTCGCAGGTGCCCTGGCGGCGCCCGCACACACCCCGGTCCGCTCATCCGTGGGGCGCTCTGCTCATCTTGTCGGCCTGCGGATAGAGTCGACGGCATCACCCTCATCCGGCCGCCCGCCGTCGCCCACCACCGCCCCTCGCAGGGAGGCCCCGCGGGCTCGGTCCTTTGTTCCGTATCAGAAAGGTGCGCCTCGATGACCGAGCATCACCACCTGCCGTCCGAGTTGGAGGTCTCCCCCGAGGCCCCCGACCGCAACCTCGCCCTGGAGCTGGTCCGGGTCACCGAGGCCGCCGCCATGGCCGCGGGCCGCTGGGTCGGCCGCGGGGACAAGAACGGGGCCGACGGCGCCGCCGTCCGCGCCATGCGGACCCTCGTCCACACCGTGTCGATGAACGGTGTCGTCGTCATCGGCGAGGGCGAGAAGGACGAGGCGCCGATGCTCTTCAACGGGGAGCGGATCGGCGACGGCACCGGCGCGGAGGTCGACATCGCCGTCGACCCGATCGACGGCACCACGCTCACCGCCAAGGGCATGCCGAACGCGATCGCCGTCCTCGCTGCCGCCGACCGCGGCGCCATGTTCGACCCGTCCGCCGTCTTCTACATGGACAAGCTGGTCACCGGCCCCGAGGCCGCCGACTTCGTGGACATCGACGCCCCGGTGTCGGTGAACATCCGCCGCGTCGCCAAGGCGAAGAAGTCCTCCCCCGAGGACGTGACGGTCGTCATCCTGGACCGGCCGCGCCACGAGGGCGTCGTCAAGGAGATCCGCGAGACCGGCGCGCGTATCAAGTTCATCTCGGACGGCGACGTGGCCGGCTCCATCATGGCCGTGCGCGAGGGCACCGGCGTCGACCTCCTCATGGGCATCGGCGGCACGCCGGAGGGCATCATCAGCGCCTGCGCCATCAAGTGCCTGGGCGGCGTCATCCAGGGCAAGCTGTGGCCCAAGGACGACGAGGAGCGGCAGCGCGCGCTCGACGCGGGCCACGACCTGGACCGGACGCTCGTCACGGACGACCTGGTCAGCGGCGACAACGTGTTCTTCGTCGCCACCGGCATCACCGACGGTGAACTGCTGCGCGGCGTGCGCTACGGCGCCGAGACCGCCTCGACGTCGTCCCTGGTCATGCGGTCCAAGTCCGGCACCATCCGGAAGATCGACTCCGACCACCGGCTCGCGAAGCTGCGCGCGTACAGCGCGATCGACTTCGAGCGGGCCAAGTAGGCCCCGGACTCCGGGTCCCCGGTTCCTGGTCCCTGTTCCCGGGCCACGGAGTCCGGGCCCGGGGCCTCGGCCGGCACACGACGACGGGGGCGCTCCGTGCGGGGAGCGCCCCCGTTGTCGTACGTGCGCGTCGTGTGGGGCGTACGTGCGCGTCGCGTGGAGCGTACGCGGGCGTCGCGTGGAGCGTACGCGGGCGTCGTACGGGTGGTTCGTACGCCGACGTCGTACGGATGCCTCGTGCCGCGTGGGGCCGTGGCGGGGCCGACGACCGCCGTGGCCCGGGGGGGCAGGCGGGCCGCTCTAGCCCGCCGCCGCGACCGGTCCGGCCGCCGCGCGGGCCGCCTTCTTCAGCTCCAGGTCGCGGCGGCGGCGCCGGGCGAGGACCACGCGGCGCTCGGCCGCGGTCAGGCCGCCCCACACGCCGTACGGCTCGGGCTGCAGCAGGGCGTGCTCGCGGCACTCGACCATCACGGGGCAGCGGGAGCAGACCCGCTTCGCGGCCTCCTCGCGGGAGAGGCGGGCGGCGGTGGGCTCCTTGGAGGGAGCGAAGAACAGACCGGCCTCGTCCCGGCGGCAGACGGCGTCGGTGTGCCACGGGTTGTCCTGGTCCCGCTCGCGCACTGGCACCCTTCCCCAGGCGCCCGGCTGCGCACGGACCGGGGAGGCCCCCTCGGCCGGGGCGGCGACCTGCAGGGACTGATGCGTCGGTTGCAGCACGGTCTACTCCTGACGACGGCTTCGCGAGCGAGAGACGATGCACCAAGCTCTACCCGCTGTGTGCGGGCCTATGCACTGAGTCCCCATGCACGGAAGTTCCGGTTCCTGATACCCGGAGCCGCTGGCCGAAACGTGTCGCCACCCGGGAACCGCGGGCCGCGCGGGCACCCCCGGGCGCGGTCAGCCCTCCAGCCGCTTGCGGAGGCGGGCGCGCAGGTCACGGATGCGTTTGCCGCGCTTCGGGCGCGCCGAGACGGAGCCGCAGACCGCGATGCCCGACACGAACACCACGGGGGCGTCGCGCTCGGCCGATTCGAGGGTGTCCACATCGAAGGTGCCGAGGACCGCGGTGCCGTGGCCGCGCAGGGAGACGTTCTCCGGCACGTGGATCCGCACCTCGCCGAAGAGCGCGATGCCCTTGACGAGGATCTGCCGGTGCTCGAAGTCCGCCTCGCTGAGGTCGACTTCGACGTCGCCGAAGACGGCGTACGCGTGCGTGCGGCGGGTGGGACGCCAGCGGCCCTTGCGGGCGGTGTCACCCATGACGGCGTACACCGTCTCGTCGGCGGTCTCGGGGACGGCTCCGGGCTCGGGGCGGTCCGGGCCCGGGCCCGCGGCGGGCGGCTTCGCACCCGGGGCGGGCAGGTCCGCCACGTACGGCTCGATCTCGGCGAGCGTCTTGGCCCGGTAGAGCCCGTCGATCCGCTCCGCGTGCTCCTGCGGATCGAGGCGGCCCGTGGCGAGCCCCTCCGCGAGGATCTCCGCGGCGCGGTCGCGGTCGGCGTCCGAGGCCCTCAGGCGCGACGGCGCCGCGGCGGACGGTGCTGGGGAACGCTTCTCTAGGTCCACGCACCACAGCGTATCCAAACGCGATAGATCGCGACTACCCCTCACGCACGGTCGGCATGTGCGGATCCGTCCGCGGGTGCGCGGGGACCGCCCGCGTACCGCCCGCCGAGCGGCCCGGGAACCGCCCGCCCGGCCCGCCGGGAGCAACTGAGCCTTACCTCACAGCCGGCGCGCTCCCGAAGGGTTCTACGCTGGACCGGCGCCGCCGATGGAGGCCGGCGCCGCTGTCTGCCGAGTGAGGAATTGGGCGTCATGCCAGAGTTTGCGTACTCCGATCTGCTCCCGCTGGGAGAGGACACCACCCCGTACCGGCTGGTGACCACCGAGGGCGTCTCGACCTTCGAGGCCGACGGGCGCACCTTCCTCAAGGTCGAGCCGGAGGCGCTGCGCAAGCTGGCCGAGGAGGCCGTGCACGACATCCAGCACTTCCTGCGGCCCGCGCACCTGGCCCAGCTCCGGAAGATCGTCGACGACCCGGAGGCCTCGTCCAACGACAAGTTCGTCGCCCTGGACCTGCTGAAGAACGCGAACATCGCGGCCGCCGGCGTGCTGCCCATGTGCCAGGACACGGGCACCGCGATCGTCATGGGCAAGCGCGGCCAGAACGTGCTCACCGCGGGCGAGGACGAGAAGGCCCTCTCCCGCGGCATCTACGACGCGTACAGGAACCTGAACCTGCGGTACTCGCAGATGGCTCCGCTCACCATGTGGGAGGAGAGGAACACCGGCTCCAACCTGCCCGCGCAGATCGAGCTGTACGCGACCGACGGCGGCGCGTACAAGTTCCTCTTCATGGCCAAGGGCGGCGGTTCGGCGAACAAGTCGTTCCTGTACCAGGAGACGAAGGCCGTCCTGAACGAGGCCTCCATGATGGCGTTCCTGGAGGAGAAGATCCGCTCGCTCGGCACGGCCGCCTGCCCGCCGTACCACCTGGCGATCGTCGTCGGCGGCACCAGCGCCGAGTACGCGCTGAAGACCGCGAAGTACGCCTCCGCGCACTACCTGGACGAGCTGCCCGACGAGGGCTCCCCGCTCGGCCACGGCTTCCGGGACAAGGACCTGGAGGAGAAGGTCTTCGAGCTGACGCAGAAGATCGGCATCGGCGCGCAGTTCGGCGGCAAGTACTTCTGCCACGACGTGCGCGTGGTGCGCCTGCCCCGGCACGGCGCCTCCTGCCCGGTCGCCATCGCCGTGTCCTGCTCGGCCGACCGCCAGGCCGTCGCGAAGATCACCGCCGAGGGCGTCTTCCTGGAGCAGCTGGAGACCGACCCGGCGCGGTTCCTGCCGGACACCGAGGACACGCACCTGGACGAGGGCGAGGTCGTGAAGATCGACCTCAACCAGCCCATGGACGCGATCCTCGCCGAGCTCACCAAGTACCCCGTGAAGACCCGGCTCTCGCTCACCGGGCCGCTGGTCGTGGCCCGCGACATCGCGCACGCCAAGATCAAGGAGCGGCTCGACGCGGGCGAGGAGATGCCGCAGTACCTGAAGGACCACCCGGTGTACTACGCCGGTCCGGCCAAGACGCCCGAGGGGTACGCCTCCGGCTCCTTCGGCCCGACCACGGCCGGGCGCATGGACTCCTACGTCGCGCAGTTCCAGGCGGCGGGCGGCTCGAAGGTCATGCTGGCCAAGGGCAACCGCTCGCAGCAGGTCACCGACGCGTGCGCCGCGCACGGCGGCTTCTACCTGGGCTCGATCGGCGGCCCGGCCGCGCGCCTCGCGCAGGACTGCATCAAGAAGGTCGAGGTCGTCGAGTACGAGGAGCTCGGCATGGAGGCCGTCTGGAAGATCGAGGTCGAGGACTTCCCGGCGTTCGTCGTCGTCGACGACAAGGGCAACGACTTCTTCCAGAACCCGGCCCCCGAGCCGACGTTCACGTCCATTCCGGTACGGGGGCCGGGCCTGGCGTAGCGCCCCGGGGGGAGCGCGCGGCCGGGAGCGGCACCGCCTACGTGAAGCGCTGGTCCGCGCTCCCCGCGCACTTCTGGAGCCACAGCGGCTCCTTGGGCCCCGACAGGGTCAGGCAGAGCCCGGTCTCCGCGGCGGGGCGCAGGGTGCCGGACTGGCGGACGAACTTCTGGTTGGCGCCGCCGTGGCAGTTCCACAGGGTCACGGCGGTGCCTTCCCGGTACGCGCCTTCGGGCACGTCCACGCAGCGGTCGTGCGTCAGGCCGGTGTGCAGGGACTGGCGGGTGGTGTCGTACCACCAGGTCTGGTTGCGGTTGCCGGTGCAGTCCCAGCCGCGCACGGCGGTGCCGTTGCGGGTCTCGGAGGCGTCGGCGTCGAGGCAGGTGCCGGTGGCCTCGTTGCGCAGGGGCCGGAACGCGTCGTCCCAGCCGCCCTCGTGGAGCGTGGGGCTGCCCGTGCTCGCCGGGTCGGCGCACCCGGCCTCGTCCCAGCCGGAGCGGTAGAGCTGGGTCAGGCAGGACGCGAAGGCGGCGTGGCCGCGGGCGTTGGGGTGGAAGGACTGGCGCACGGAGTTCGCGTCCGGCGGGAACGGGTTGGACAGCTCGACGTACAGGCCCCGCGCCCAGGTGTCCTCCATGCAGACCTCGTGGCCGTGGAAGAGGCGGGAGTTGTCGAGGTACACCGCGCCGGCGTTGCGCGCGGCCGTGCGCATGCCGCGCTCGAAGGCGGGCACGGCCTCGTCGCGGCCCCAGCGGGTGTCGGAGTCGTAGCCGGTGCCGCCGCAGGCGAGCTTGCCCGGGAAGTCCGGGTTGTCGCGGAAGTCGGGGCCGATCGGGCTGGGATAGCCCATGACGACCAGCTTGTAGTCCGTGCCGGAGTACCCGGCCCGGCTCATGACGGTGCGCAGGTCGCGGATCGTCTGCTCGACCTTCGGCACGAGCGCGTCCACGCGGGCCTGCCAGCCCGGCGCGTACTTCGGCTCGCAGGGTCCCTGCAGGGTGAGGTAGCGGGTCACGCAGTCGGTCATCACGGGCGAGAACTGGAGGTCGTCGTTGGCGCCGACGACCAGCATGATCGCCTTGATCCTGGTGTTGCGGGCCTTGATCGCGAGGTTGTCGCTCTGCACCAGCTCGTCGGCGTACTGCTTCTCGCCGCCGATGCGGATGTTGACGGTCCGCGCCCCTGAGCAGGCGACGTTGTACGTCACGTCGGCAGGGATGCCGGTGCGGTGGATCGCGGCGTCCGGCGAGCGGTGGCACCAGTTGTCGGGGCCGTCCGTGCCGGGCTCGTAGCGGCCGACGCCCTCGCCGCTGATCTCGCTGTCGCCGAGCGAGATCAGGGCCGTCCTGCGCTCGGCGAGCGGCCGCTCGGCCGGGTCGCCGTACAGCTTCCGCGCCTCGGCGGCGCGGATCTCCTCCAGCTCCGGCGGGAGCGGGACGGCGTCGGTGGCGGGGTTCCTCGGTTCGGTGGGTGCGGCGTGGGCGGGTCCCGCCGCCACGGCGCCGCCGAGCAGGGCCGCGAGGGCCGTGGCGGCGGTGGCCGTGGCGCGCAGGCGGCCCGTACCGTGGTGCCGCACGCGTGTCGTGCGCTTCATTGCGCCTCCCCGGATTCGAGTCACCCAGGGTTTTTACTGGCCAGTAGCGGTCTTGGGAATAGTCCGCACACCACAAGGGCTCACTTTTTCGAGGCAGTTGCGCGCACCACGGAGCGGAAGGACAGTCGGAACATGAGCGGCGGCACGGACGTCAAGGCCAGCGGCGACAGCGGCGAGTACCGGATCGAGCACGACTCCATGGGCGAGGTGCGGGTGCCCGCGGGTGCCAAGTGGCGGGCCCAGACGCAGCGGGCCGTGGAGAACTTCCCCATCTCGGGGCAGCGCATCGAGCGCGCGCACATCGCCGCGCTCGCGCAGATCAAGGCGGCCGCGGCGAAGGTGAACGCGGAGCTCGGCGTGCTCGACCAGGACGTCGCCGACGCCATCGCCGACGCGGCCCGCGAGGTCGCCGAGGGGCGCTGGGACGACCACTTCCCGGTGGACGTCTTCCAGACCGGTTCCGGCACGTCGTCCAACATGAACACCAACGAGGTCCTCGCCACGCTCGCCACCGAGCGGCTCGGGCGCGACGTGCACCCGAACGACCACGTCAACGCCTCGCAGTCGTCCAACGACGTCTTCCCCTCGTCGATCCACATCGCCGCCACGGCCGCCGTCACCGGCGACCTCGTGCCGGCCCTGGAACACCTGGCCGCCGCCCTGGAGCGCAAGGCCGAGGAGTTCGCCGACGTCGTGAAGTCCGGGCGTACGCACCTGATGGACGCGACGCCCGTCACCCTCGGGCAGGAGTTCGGCGGGTACGCGGCGCAGGTGCGGTACGGCGTGGAGCGGCTGCGGGCGTCCCTGCCGCGGCTGGCCGAGCTGCCGCTCGGCGGGACCGCCGTGGGCACCGGCATCAACACGCCGCCCGGCTTCTCCGCCGCCGTGATCGCCGAGGTCGCGCGGGCGACGGGGCTGCCGCTGACGGAGGCGCGCAACCACTTCGAGGCGCAGGGCGCCCGGGACGGCATCGTCGAGACCAGCGGCCAGCTCCGCACGGTCGCCGTCGGCCTCACGAAGATCGCCAACGATCTGCGCTGGATGGCGTCCGGGCCGCGCACCGGCCTCGCCGAGATCAGCCTGCCCGATCTCCAGCCCGGCTCCTCGATCATGCCCGGCAAGGTCAACCCGGTGATCCCCGAGGCCGTGCTGATGGTGGCCGCGCAGGTGACGGGCAACGACGCGACGGTCGCGGCCGCCGGGGCCGCGGGCAACTTCGAGCTCAACGTGATGCTGCCGGTCATCGCGAAGAACGTGCTCGAGTCGGTGCGGCTGCTCGCGAACGCGGCGCGGCTGCTGGCCGACCGGACGGTGGACGGGGTGGTCGCCCACCGGGAGCGGGCGCGCGAGTACGCCGAGTCCTCGCCCTCCGTCGTCACACCGCTGAACAAGTACATCGGGTACGAGGAGGCGGCGAAGGTCGCCAAGCGGGCGCTGGCCGCGCGGCGGACGATTCGTGAGGTGGTGCTGGAGGGCGGGTACGTCGAGCGCGGGGCGCTCACCCTGGAGCAGCTCGACGAGGCCCTGGACGTGCTGCGCATGACCAGGCCGTAGGCCCGGCGCGGTCGTGTCGCGCCGGCGCGCTCGTCCTCAAACGCCGGACGGGCTGGAACGTTCCGCCGAGCGAGGCTGAGACGTTCCGGCGCGGCCCGGCGAAGAACTCAGCCCGTCCGGCGATTGAGGACGAGGCGCGGAGCGCCGAAAGAGCGGGGTCCAGGGGCGGCAGCCCCTGGTTTCGGGAAGGGGCGGGCTTGGGGAGCCCCCGGCAGGGGTCCGGGCATGCGCCCTAGTATCTGTTCATGACAGACCACGACGGAACCACGGCTCAGGCGGACGCCCGGCGCTGGGCGCCGGGGACACCCATCCTCTGGCGCTACCGCGCCAACGGGGGTGGCGGCATACACATCTGCCGTCCCGTCACCGTCGTGCGGGACACCGAGGACCTGCTCGCGGTCTGGCTGGCCCCGGGCACGGAGTGCGTGAAGCCGGTGCTCGCCGACGGCACCTCCGTGCACGCGGAACCCCTCGCCACCCGGTACACCAAGCCCCGCACCACCCGCCGCGACCACTGGTTCGGCACCGGCGTCCTGAAGCTGGCCCGGCCCGGCGAGCCCTGGTCCGTGTGGCTGTTCTGGGAGCCGGGCTGGCGCTTCAAGAACTGGTACGTGAACCTGGAGGAGCCCCGTGTCCGCTGGGCCGCGGGCGTCGACTCCGAGGACCATTTCCTCGACATCTCCGTACGCCCGGACGGCACCTGGCGCTGGCACGACGAGGACGAGTTCGCGCAGGCCCGGCGCGCGGGCCTGATGGACGCCGCGCAGGCGGACGCGGTGCGCCGGGCGGGCCGCGCGGCGGTGGCGGCCGTCGAGGCGTGGGGCAGCCCCTTCGCGGACGGCTGGGAGGACTGGCGCCCGGACCCGGCGTGGCGGGTTCCCGCCCTGCCGGGTGACTGGGACCGTACGCCCGCGCATGTGTCGTCATGAGACCCTTGATGCGCCCCCGTGGTGCAAACGTAGGATCGTCCTCCGCAAGGGCGCACAGCAGCAACTCTTGGTGCCCCCGAGCGGCCTGACAGGATGTCATCGAGGAGCGGCTGAACGTGAGCGAGGATTACGCAGCGCGGAGCGTCGCGCCGGCCCGCCGCGACCGCACGGGCCAGGCCGAGGCCTTCGACGCCATCGGCGCGTCGTACGACGTCGCGTTCCCGCACAAGGAGGGCCAGCTCGCGGCGGGCCGCCGGCTCGCCGGCGAACTGCCGCCCGGGTCGCGGGTCTTGGACGTGGGCTGCGGCACGGGCCTGCCCACCGCGCGTCAGCTCACCGAGGCGGGGCACACCGTGCTCGGCGTCGACCTGTCAGCCGGAATGCTGGACCTCGCGCGCGCGAACGTGCCCTCGCCGGCCGCCGAGTTCCGCCGCCTCGACCTCGCCGACCTGCGCGTCAGCGGCGAAGGGCCGGGCGCCGTCGGCCAGTTCGACGCGATCGCGTGCTTCTTCACGCTGTTGATGCTGCCCCGGGAGGAGATACCGTCTGCTCTTCGGCTGCTGCGGTCACTGCTCAGGCCCGGCGGTCTGCTCGCGCTGTCCATGGTCGAGGCGGACCTGGACGACGCGGCGATTCCGTTCCTGGGGCACGTGATCCGGGTATCCGGTTACCTGCGGGACGAACTGCGGCAGGTCGTGCGGGACGCCGGTCTCGACATCGCCCACGAGGAGTCGTACGCGTACGCCCCGGCGAGCACCTACGTACCACCCGAGCACCAGCTATTCCTGCACTGCCGGCGCGGCTGAGCAACGCTTGGACGGCGCGCGCGGCGCGCAGCCCCGGACGGACGGATTCAAAACGCGTGACGGAGCACCTCAGCCCCTACGAGGGCCGTAAGGCACCAGCGGCCCGGCCACCCGCCCCCGCGGACCCCCGCGGGGCGCTGCTGCGTACCCCGGAGCCGGAGGCGCCCGGCGCCGGAGAGGTGAACGCCCTGCCCGCGCAGGCACGCACGGGTGAGCAGGACGCGGGCAGCGAGCACGCCCAGTCGTCGACGGCCGCCACGGAGGGGCCCGGCGGCCACCGCCCGCGCCCCGTGCCCGAGGGCGTGCCCGTACAGCCGGGCGCCGGCGCGGGCGCCCCGCGCCCCGGCGCCCCGCAGCCCCCCGCGGGGGCGGGGGGGATAGGAAGGGCGGGGGGGTTGGGAAGAGTGTTT
>NZ_JASCXL010000173.1:0-14380 GCF_030010595.1 Streptomyces sp. CC224B
CCGACCCGCCTCCCGTCCCGCCCCCCGATCCGCTACGGACCCGCTCCCGACCTGCACCGGCGCCCCGCGCCACCCGCCGCCCCCTCCCGCACCCGCCGACCCGTCGGTGCACGCCGCGCAGACCATCGTGGCGCCCATGGGCCAGCCGGGCGGCCCCGTGCCGTCCCAGCCCCCGGCGCCGCAGCACGGGCACGGCCAGCCGGGTCAGCAGCAGCCCCAGCAGTTCGGCCAGGCGCCGCCGCAGGCCTACGGCCAGCAGCCGTCCGCGCCCCTGCCGCCCGGCTACGGTCAGCCCGCCGCGCCGCCGCCCCCGGGGTACGACCAGCAGCCGTCGGCACCGCTTCCCCCGGGCTACGGCCAGCCCTCGGCGCCCCCGCCGCCCGGTTACGGCCAGCAGCCCCAGGCTCCGGTCCCCGGCCAGGCCCCGCCCCCGTTCGCCCCGCAGGGACCCGGCGTACCACAAGCGGCCCCGCAGGCCCCGCAGGGCGCCGGTGTGGCCGCCGCGCTGCAGAAGTACCGCGAGGCGGGCACCGGACAGCGCTGGACGCAGCAGAACGAGAAGCTGGTCCGCATCGACCTGAACGTCGGCGGCCAGCCCGTCCTGGCCCGCCAGGGCAGCATGGTGCTCTACCAGGGCAAGGTCGAGTTCAGCTACAAGGGCGCGGGCTTCGCCGGCCGGGTGGTGGGCAACGCCACCGGCCAGGAGATGCAGCTCATGCGCTGTACCGGCCGCGGCCAGGTGTTCCTCGCCGAGCAGGGCACCCATCTGCACCCCGTCGAGCTCCAGGGGGACGCGCTCTGCGTCTCCGCGGAGAACGTCCTCGCCTTCGACGAGTCCCTCCAGCACGAGGTGCGCCGCATCGAAGGACACGGCATCCCCGGGGGCGCGCTGTTCGTCATGCAGTTCCAGGGGACCGGCACCGTCGTCGTCAAGACGCACGGCACGCCCGTCGTGCTGCCGGTCACCCCGACCACCTTCGCCGACTGCCACGCCGTGGTCGCGTGGTCGGCCGCCGCCCAGGCCATCGTGTCCAGCCAGGTCCGGCTGCGCGCCAACGCCTCCGCGGGGTCCACGGGGGAGAGCGTCAACCTCCAGTTCCGGGGCGCGCCCGGCACGTTCGTCGTCGTCCAGCCGTACGAGGTCTGAGGGAGCCCGTCATGAACCAGCAGCAGCTCGCGGGCTTCGCCCCCGCACCCGTCGCCGCCCGCATGGAGAACCACGGCCACCACATGGTCAAGGTCGCCCTGCAGACCGGGAACGACCTCTTCGCGCGCGTGGGCTCGATGGTCGCCTACGAAGGGTTCGTGCAGTACGAGCCGAACCCGCCCGCCGTCCGCCAGGTCGCCCGCGACTGGATCACCGGTGAGGGCGCGCCCCTGATGAAGTGCTCCGGAGACGGCCTGCTGTACCTGGCCGACTACGGGGCGGACGTCGTCGTCATCAACCTGGCGGGCGACGCGCTCTCGGTGAACGGCACCAACCTCCTCGCCTTCGACGCACACCTCCAGTGGGGCGTCGAGCGGGTCAAGGGCCTCGCGAAGTTCGCCGGCCAGGGCCTGTGGAACATCAAGGTCTCCGGGCAGGGCTGGGTGGCGCTGACCTCCCGCGGCACGCCGATCGTCGTCGACTGCGGCCGCGGCGAGGACGAGACGTACGTCGACCCCGACGCCCTCATCGCCTGGTCGCCGAACCTGAAGGTCAAGGGCAAGCGCAGCTTCAAGGCCGGCTCCCTCATCGGGCGCGGCAGCGGCGAGGCCTACCAGATGGGCTTCTCCGGCGAGGGCATCGTCGTCGTACAGCCCAGTGAGGACAGCACCGACCGCCTCCGGATCCGGAGCTGAGGGGGAGCAGGACACCATGCAGAGCTCGCTTTTCGCGCACTCCGAGCAGCAGACCCAGGAGCGCTACACCGTCCAGAACCCGCAGCTCCTGCGCGTCGCCCTGACGGGCCACGACGACGTGCTCGCCCGCAAGGGGTCCATGGTCGCCTACCAAGGGCTCGTCGAGTTCGACGCCGAGTATCAGACGGGCGGCCAGCAGCGCGCCCGTGCGCACACCGGCGAGGGCCTGGACCTGATGCGCTGCCACGGCCAGGGCACCGTCTACTTCGCGAACCTCGCCCAGTACATCCACGTCGTGGACGTCGACCAGGACGGCCTGACCGTGGACAGCGCGTACGTCCTGGCCATGGACTCCTCGCTGTCCCACCAGGTCATCGCCGTGGACAGCCAGTACGGCATCTCCGGCTCCGGCAAGTACCAGCTCAACATCACCGGCCGCGGCAAGGTCGCCCTGATGACCTCCGGGGAGCCGCTGATGCTCCAGGTCACCCCCGACCGGTACGTCAACGCCGACGCCGACGCGATCGTCGCCTGGTCCAGCGGGCTGCGGGTGCAGATGCAGGCCCAGACGCACTCCTCGGGCGTGTGGCGCCGCCGCGGCAACACCGGCGAGGGCTGGGAGCTCAGCTTCATGGGACAGGGCTACGCGCTCGTCCAGCCGAGCGAACTGCTGCCGCCGCAGAACGCCGTCGTCGGCCAGGGCGCCCGTGCCCAGTTCGGCATGGGCCAGCAAGGCGCACGCGGACAGAACCAGGGCAACGTCTGGAACTGAACCCACCCGCATGTGTAAGGGGCGGTCGCCCGGGCGACCGCCCCTTACACATGCCTGCCGGGAAGCCGTCACCCGGGCAGGCGCTCCCGCGTGGCCTCCACCAGTCGGACGACGGACGCGTCGGCCACGCCCGCCACCTCGTCGTACGCGAACCAGCGCAGGTCGAGGGACTCGTCACTGAGGGCCTCCACCGCGTCGGGCGGGGCCACGGCCGCGTACTGCACGTCCAGGTGCTGGGTGCACGGGCCCGGGATCGGGTGCCGGTCCAGGCGCACCGGGCCGCCCGGCAGCAGCGTGAGGCCCCGCACGCCGGACTCCTCGGTGGCCTCGCGCAGCGCCGCGTCCGCCAGGGTGCGGTCGCCCGGCTCGCAGTGGCCGCCCATCTGGAGCCACATGCCGAGCTTCTTGTGCAGCGTCAGCAGCACCCGCCCGCGCGACGGGTCCACGACCAGCGCGCTGGCCGTCACGTGCCCGTCGGTGCAGGCCTTCCACATGCCGTCCTCGGGGTGGGCCGACAGGTGGTCCAGGTAGTACTGGCGCAGGTCTTCCTGGTGCTCGTACGCCTTCAGCACCAGCACCGCGTCGTCGCGCAGGCTCACTTGCCCTCGTCGTCCTTGCCCTCGGCGGAGCCGTCCTCGGGGGAGCCCCCGCCGGTGGAGCCGTCCGCCGTGGAGGCGTCGCCCTTCGAGAGGTCCGGCTTGCCCGGCCTGTCGCCGCCCGCCGCGTCCCCGAGCATCTTGTCCAGCTCGGAGAAGTCGAGCTGCTCGCGGTGCACGAAGCCGTCCGGGTCGTCCAGGTCGGAGGCCGTCGGCAGCATGTCCGGGTGCGCCCACAGGCCGTCACGGCCGTCGACGCCGCGCGCGTCCGTGAGCGAGGCCCACAGGCGCGAGGCGTCCCGCAGCCGGCGCGGGCGCAGCTCCAGGCCGATGAGCGTCGCGAACGTCTGCTCGGCGGGACCGCCGGTGGCGCGGCGGCGGCGCAGCGTCTCCCGCAGCGCGTCGGCCGACGACAGGCGGGGCTTGGCCGCCGCGTGCACGACCGCGTCCACCCAGCCCTCCACGAGCGCGAGCGCCGTCTCCAGGCGGGCCAGGGCGGCCTTCTGCTCCGCGGTGTCCTCGGGCTGGAACATGCCCTGCTGAAGGGCTTCCTGCAACTGCTCCGGGTTCTGCGGGTCGAACTGGCCGACCACGTCCTCCAGCTTCGTGGTGTCGACCTTGATGCCGCGTGCGTAGCCCTCCACGGCGCCGAACAGGTGCGAGCGCAGCCACGGCACGTGGGCGAAGAGCCGCTGGTGGGCGGCCTCCCGCAGGGCCAGATACAGCCGCACCTCGTCCATGGGGACGCTCAGGTCCTTGCCGAACGCCGCCACGTTCACCGGCAGCAGGGCCGCCTTGCCGGCCGGGCCCAGCGGCAGGCCGATGTCCGTGGAGCCGACGACCTCGCCCGCGAGGACGCCCACGGCCTGGCCGATCTGCTGGCCGAACATGGCGCCGCCCATGGAGCGCATCATGCCGATCAGCGGGCCCGCCATGGCCTGCATCTCCTCGGGCAGGACGTCGCCCATCGCCACGCCGACGCGCTCGGCGACCGGGTCGACCAGCTCCCGCCACGCCGGCAGGGTCGCCTCGACCCACTCGGCGCGGCTCCAGGCCACGGCCGAGCCCGCGCCCGAGGGCAGCGAGGTGGCGTCGTCCAGCCACAGGTCGGCCAGGCGCACGGCCTCCTCGACGGCGGTCCGCTCACCGGGGCCGACGCTGGCGTCCTTCGTGCCGTCCGCCGTGCCCTGGGAGACGGTCTGCCGGGCGATGTCCTTGGCCATGTCCCAGTTCACCGGGCCGCCCTCGTACGACAGCATCTGGCCGAGCTGCTGGAAGGCCGCGCCCAGGTCGCCGGGGTTCATGGAGCCGAACATCGCGGCGAACGGATTGTCCCCGCCGCCCGGGCCGCCGGGCAGCCCGAAGCCGAACGGGTTCCCAGGGCCACCGGAACCCTGTCCCCCTCCGGGGGTGTCCTTCTTCTTGCCCTCGTCGCCGTTCTCCGGCTCCTCCGGCGGAAGGCCGAATCCGAATGGGGTGTCACTCACGGGATTCCTCGGCTCGTTAGGCCACCGGAAGGGATCCGGCGGCGGCTGCCCACAACACCACCCAGCGTAGACACCGCGACGGGATGGGGCCTCGGTGCTTCGCCGTCGTGGGCGCTGCGGCAGGATGGATGCCACCTGGTACGTACGCGTCACGCGCATGCGTACTGAAGACAACCGCTGGAGACGCCCGGTGAGTTCCCCAGATCCGCAGGTTCGCGCAGCGCGAAACCCCTCGACCCCGGCACCCGTGCGCGGGCCCGTCGTCGCCGTCACCGGCGCCGCCGCGGGCATGGGGGCGCTCCTCACCGAGCGCCTGGCCGCGTCCGACCAGATCAAGCAGGTCGTGGCCATCGACGAGCGGCGCGGTGAGTGCGCGGCGGCCCAGTGGCACGTCCTGGACGTCCGGGACCCCGCGATCGCCGAGAAGCTGCGCGGCGTCGACGTCGTCGTGCACCTCGCGCTCGACCTCGACCTGGAGACCGACGGAGCGGCCCGTACGGCGTACAACGTCCGGGGCACCCAGACCGTCCTGACGGCGGCCGCCGCCGCGGGCGTGCACAGGGTGGTGCTGTGCACCTCGGCGATGGTCTACGGGGCCCTCGCCGACAACGAGCTGCCCCTGGCGGAGGACGCCGAACTGCGGGCCACCGCCGAGGCGACCGGCGTCGGCGACCTCCTGGAGATCGAGCGGCTCGCCCGGCGCGCCCCCCGGGCGCACCCCGGCCTGAACGTCACCGTCGTCCGCCCCGCCGTCCTCGTCGGCGGCACCGACACCGCGCTGACCCGCTACTTCGAGTCGCCGCGGCTCCTGGTGGTGGCCGGGTCGCGGCCCGCGTGGCAGTTCTGCCACGTCGACGACCTGTGCAGTGCCCTGGAGTACGCCGTCCTGGAGAAGGTCGAGGGCGAGCTGGCCGTCGGGTGCGACGGGTGGCTGGAGCAGGAGGAGGTCGAGGAGCTCAGCGGGATCCGCCGCATGGAGCTGCCGTCGGCCGTCGCGCTCGGGGCGGCCGCCCGGCTGCACCGCATCGGCCTCACGCCCTCCCCGGCCGGGGACCTGGCCTACACGATGTACCCCTGGGTCGTCAGCGGCAGCCGGCTGCACGACGCGGGCTGGCGGCCGCGCTGGACCAACGAGGAGGTCCTCGCGGAACTCCTGGAGGAGGTCGCGGGCCGGCGGACGCTCGCCGGGCGGCGGCTGGGCCGCAAGGACGCCACGGCCGCCGGGGCCGCGGGGGCGACCGTCGCCCTGCTCGGCACGGCCGCCCTCGTACGGCGGGCGCGGAAGGCGCGGCGGCGCCTCTGAGACGGCGGTCCGCGCCCGGGCCGGCCCAGGGGCCCGGGAGCGGCCCCTGTGCTCCGTGGACCGGCCGTCGAGGGCTCCCGTGCCCGCCACCCGCCCGCTCCGCTCCGGACGGGCCGCCCACAGGCCCACAGCCGACGGCGTACGGCCCCGGCGGGAACGGCTGCCGTAGGGAACTCCAAACGGCACGCGCGCGTGCCGGGCGAAACGGGGATTCCGCGCTGTCGGTGGCGTGGGGCACCATGGCCGCATGGCACGTACTCCGATTGACCACCCGGGTGAGCTGGCCGCCGAGGAGCCGATCCGGCTGCTGGCCGTCCGGGATGCGCCGCTGTCGCTCGACGAGGTCTTCCGGGCCGTGGCGGACGACGCCGCCGGCGGCACCGCGCTGTTCGTCGGGACCGTGCGGGACCACGACGGCGGCGCGGACGTGGCCGCGCTTTCGTACTCCAGCCACCCCTCCGCCGAGGCGGAGCTGCGGCGGGTGGCGGAGAAGGTCGTCGCCGAGTTCCCCGTACGCGCCCTGGCGGCCGTGCACCGCGTCGGCGACCTGGCCGTCGGCGACCTCGCGGTGGTCGTCGCCGTGTCCTGCCCGCACCGGGCGGAGGCCTTCGCGGCCTGCCGGAAGCTGATCGACGACCTCAAGCACGAGGTGCCCATCTGGAAGCACCAGACGTTCTCCGACGGCCAGGAGGAGTGGGTCGGCGCCTAGGCGGTGCCCGGCCGGCCGGAACCCGGCTTCACCCGACTTCCGGTTGCGTAACCGGGCCCCTGGCGTGAGCGTTGTCGGTGCGGCGGGTTAGTCTGCTGATCAGTCAGTTGTGGTCGCGCAATGGGGTCGGGAGGTCGGCATGGCATCGCTTGCCTGGTTGCTGATTCCGCTTCTGGCGGCTGTCGGTGCCGGACTGTGGGCGCTTCTGGCCCACCGCAACCGCGAGAGCGGGAAGACCGGCGACATCAGTGAGCTGAACGGCTACGCGGCGTTCCGCAAGGCGATGGAGAAGACCCACTCACGCACCGACGCCGTCTGACACCGCGGTCCCCGCGCCCTGTGGGGACCGCCGGGCGATCCCGTACGGACCGGCCCCAGGGGTGCCCTCACAGGACTGTCCCGTACTGTCGTTCCATGCCACGCCGTACCGCCACGATGCTCGCCTCCACCTTGATGCTGATCGCGTTGCTGTGCGCCGGAGTGCTCATCAAAGTGCCGTACTCGGAGATGTCCCCGGGGCCGACGGTGAACACCCTGGGCGACCACGACGGCGAGCCGGTGCTGCAGATCTCGGGCCGCAAGACGTACCCGACGAGCGGCCACCTGAACATGACGACGGTCCGCGTCACCAGCGCCGACTACAAGATGAACCTCGCGGAGGCCGTCTACGGCTGGATCGCGCACGACAACATCGTCGTGCCGCACGAGACGCTCTACCCGGACGGCAAGACCGAGCAGGAGTCGTCCCGGGAGAACGCCGAGGAGTTCAGCCAGTCCCAGGAGACCGCGAAGGTCGCCGCCCTGCGGCAACTGGACATCCCGGTGAAGTCCCAGGTCGTCGTCGGCACCGTCTTCAAGGACAGCCCCGCCGAGGGCCGGCTGCACGCGGGCGACGTGATCAGGAGCGTGGACGGCACGGCGGTGAAGAAGACCACCGACGTCGCCAAGCTCGTCACCCGGCACAAGCCCGGCGAGGACGTCACGTTCACCGTCGTGCCGGTCAAGGCGGCCGCCGCCGCCGAGAAGGCGGGCAAGGAGCCGACGGAGACCGAGGACGTCACGATCAAAACCGGCACGTCCGACGACGAAGGGCGCAAGAGGGCCGTCGTCGGCATCCAGGCCGGGACCGACCACACCTTCCCCTTCACCATCGACATCAAGCTCGCCGACGTCGGCGGCCCCAGCGCGGGCCTGATGTTCGCCCTCGGCATCGTCGACAAGCTCACGCCCGGCGACCTCACCGGCGGCGCGTTCGTGGCGGGCACCGGCACCATCGAGGAGGACGGCACGGTCGGCCCGATCGGCGGCATCGAGATGAAGACCGTGGGCGCGCGCGACAAGGGCGCGGAGTACTTCCTGACGCCCAAGGACAACTGCGCCGCCGCCGCGAGCGACGTCCCCGACGGCCTCACCCTGGTCAAGGTGGACACCATCGGCGACGCCGTGAAGTCCCTGAACAAGATCCGCAAGGGCGACACGGACGGCCTGCCGACCTGCGGCTGACACCGGGCCGGCCCCCGGGGCAGCGGCACCGGGCCGCGGAAACGCCCGTGGCCGGGGCGGTCGACACCGGCCCCGGCCACGCGCACCTCCTGGAAGCGGTTACTCCGCGAACGTCGCCGACAGCGCATCGGCAAGACCCGGCACCAGGTCCGAGCCCGTCAGGACCTCCGTCGGCGAGTCCTTCTCGCGCAGCCGCAGGGCCGACTCGCGCGCGCCGTCCCGCAGCACCGCGACCGTCATGCGCACCTCCTGGCGCTCGGGGTGCCGGGCCACCCACGCCGCGAGGTCCTTCTCGCTCAGATCCTGCGGAACGGACGCCTCCGCGGACGGCGGCAGCATCAGGCGCTCCACCGTGAGGGCGCAGCCCGCCACGGAGTCGGGCCAGGCGATGGTGCCGAGGAACTCGTCGAGCGCCGCCCCGGCGGGCAGCTCCTCCTGCTCGATGGGGGTCAGGGGAGCAGCGGAGCCGTCGTCGGCGAGGCCGAGGCGGTCGGCCAGGCCGGGCTCCTGGGTGCGCAGGCGCGCGGTGTCGACGAGGGCGAAGAGGCGGGCGGGCTGGTCCCAGCCGAGAGTCCCGACATAGTCGTCGATTTCGAGCACGGCACGGGTGAGGGGGCTCGCGGCCATCGGAGGGCCGGAGGGGGAAACGTTGGGCATGCCCAATATCCTGCCTGGTTCAGACCCCGGAACGGGAACTGAGTAAAGCGTCGGTAAGTTGCATGAGTGGGCTCTACGATCGCGGGGCCTGTTCCAGCCAGAGCTACAGCTACAGCGAACTTCGAGGTGCGCACCTTGGCTTTCCAGATGCCGGACCGCGGCGGAGGCCCGACGGGGCCACGGATCAGAGTGGGCCGACCGTCCCGTCGCGTCCGGACCCTGCTCATGACGCTGGGCGTCCTGGCCGTGCTGGCCATGGCGTTCGTCATGTTCGCGGGGTTCTGGACGGACTGGTTGTGGTACCGCTCGGTCCACTACTCGTCGGTCTTCACGACGACCCTATGGACCAAGATCGGCCTGTTCTTCGTCTTCGGCCTGCTGATGGCGGCCGCGGTCGGGGTGAACATCTGGCTGGCCCACCGGCTGCGCCCGCCGCTGAGCGCCATGTCGATGGAGCAGCAGAGCCTCGACCGGTACCGCATGGCGATCGCGCCGTTCAAGAAGTGGATCCTCATCGGCGTCACGGCGCTGGTCGGCCTCATCGCGGGCGCCTCCGCCGCGGGCCAGTGGCGGACCTGGCTGATGTGGGTCAACGGCGTGCCCTTCGGCCAGAAGGACCCCCAGTTCCACCTGGACGTGGCGTTCTTCGCCTTCGACCTGCCCTGGTACCGCTTCCTGCTCGGCTTCGGCTTCGCGGCCACGGTCCTGTCGGTGATCGCCGCCGCGCTGACGCACTACCTGTACGGCGGGCTGCGCATCACCAGCCCCGGCGGGCGGGCCACGGCCGCGGCGACGGGCCATCTGTCGGTGCTCATCGGCGTCTTCGTGGCGCTGAAGGCCGTCGCGTACTGGCTCGACCGGTACGGCCTCGCGGTGAAGTCCAGCGACTTCAAGGCGACGGACAACTGGACCGGGCTGCGGTACGTCGACGCCAACGCCTATCTGCCGGCGAAGACGATCCTGTTCTGCATCGCCGTCATCTGCGCGCTGCTGTTCTTCGCCACGCTGTGGCGGCGGACCTGGCAGCTCCCCGTCATCGGCTTCGGCCTGATGGTGCTCTCCGCCATCCTGATCGGCGGGCTGTACCCGGCCATCGTCCAGAAGTTCCAGGTCCAGCCGAACGAGCAGGCCAAGGAAGCCCCGTACATCGCCAAGAACATCAAGGCGACCCGGGAGGCCTACGGCATCAAGGACGTGAAGCCGGAGAGCTACGACGGCACCGGCACGGTCGCCGAGAACGCCCAGCAGAAGCGTGACGCCGCCGACGCCGCGGCCAGCTACCGCCTGAACGACCCGAACATCGTCTCGCCGACCTTCCAGCAGCTCGAGCAGAAGCGCGAGTACTACCAGTTCCCGATGACGCTGGACGTCGACCGGTACAAGGGCCAGGACACCGTCATCGGCCTGCGCGAGCTGAACCTCGACAAGCTCGACAAGCGCAACTGGATCAACGACCACTTCGTCTACACCCACGGCTACGGCGCGGTCGCCGCCAAGGGCACGGAGACGGGCAAGGGCTCCAAGGGCGAGCCCGCGTTCACCGAGCGGGGCCTGCCCACCGACGGCTCGCTCGGGGACTACGAGCAGCGGATCTACTACGGCGAGAAGACCAAGTCGTACGCGATCGTCGGCGGGCCGCAGAAGGAGCTCGACTACGAGCAGTCCGGCCGCCAGAAGACGTACAGCTACGAGGGCAGGAGCGGCGTCGACCTGTCCAACCCGGTCAACAGGGCGGCGTACGCGATCACGTTGAGCGAGCCGCAGATCCTGTACTCGGGCGCGATCGGCGACGGCTCGCGGCTGCTGTACAACCGCACCCCCAAGGAGCGCGTCGAGGCCGTCGCGCCGTGGCTGACGATCGACGGCGACGCGTACCCGACGGTGGTCGGCGGGCGCGTGCAGTGGGTCGTCGACGCCTACACGACGGTCAACAACTACCCGTACTCGTCGTGGACGACGCTCGGTGACACCACGGCCGACTCGCTGTCGGACAAGGACAGCCAGCGCGCGGTCATCGCCCAGCAGAACCGCGTCAACTACATCCGCAACTCGGTGAAGGCCACCGTCGACGCCTACGACGGCACGGTGAAGCTGTACACGTGGGACGAGAAGGACCCCGTCCTGAAGACGTGGAAGAGCGCGTTCCCGGGCACCGTCAAGGACAAGAGCGACATCCCGCGGGACCTGATGGACCACCTGCGCTACCCGCAGGACCTGTTCAAGGTGCAGCGCCAGCTCCTGACGAAGTACCACGTCACCGATCCGGGCCCGTTCTACAACGGCAGTGACGCCTGGCAGGTGCCCAACGACCCGGCCAAGCAGCAGAACAGCGCGGTCCCGCCGTACTACCTGTCGATGAAGACGCCGGGGCAGGACCAGCAGCAGTTCTCCCTGACGACGACGTTCACGCCCAGCAAGCGGCCCAACCTCAGCGCCTTCCTCGCGGTGGACGCGGACGCGAGCAGCAAGGACTACGGCAAGTTCACGCTGCTGAGAGTCAACAAGGGCGACCCCTACGGACCGGAGCAGGTCCAGAACAAACTGGTCTCGCTGCCCGAAGTGGGCAACTTCATCAGAGACATGAAGGGCGCGGCGTCCGACGTGCTCTACGGCAATCTGATGACGGTGCCCCTGAAGAACGGGTTCCTGTACGTCGAGCCCATGTACGTCCAGGGACGTAAGTCGCCCTACCCACAGCTCAAGAAGGTGGCCGTCTCCTACGGCTCGGAGAACGTCTTCGCGGACAGCCTGGGGCAGGCGCTCGACAAGCTGTTCCGGACCCAGGGCGACACGCCCGTCGAGCCACCGGACGAACCGGGCGACGGCGACAAGGAGAAGCCCGACAAGGAGAAGCCGCCGGCCTCGGACAACCCCGACCTCCAAGAGGCCATCGACGACGCGCAGAAGGCGATCGACGAAGGCAAGGAGGCGCTCAAGAACGACGACTGGGAGGCCTACGGCAAGGCCCAGGAGAAGCTCCAGGACGCCCTGGAGCGCGCGGAGGAAGCCCAGTCCAAGGCGCCGGACAAGGACGACGGGAAGCCCCGGAAGCCCGACGGGAACGACCAGGGCCGCGACGGCGGCGGCTGACCGCCGGCCGCGGGGGCCGACGGCGGGCGGCCCCCGCCCCGCGCCGTGATACGGTGACGTACACAACGGCGCGGGGTGGAGCAGCTCGGTAGCTCGCTGGGCTCATAACCCAGAGGTCGCAGGTTCAAATCCTGTCCCCGCTACTCATGACGAAGGCCCGGATCCTCCAGCAGGATCCGGGCCTTCGGCATGTCCGGATGCCGCCCGCGCGGCCCATGCCAGGTGCCCGTGCCAGTGGTGTGGGGGTCCTGCGAAGAGCGTGCCGGGCGGGGGGAGTTGAGTAAAGCTGTGTTTCACTTATCTCTCTGTGGGCATGTCGACAAAACGCTGTAGTGACCTCACTGGCTGCGGTATACGAGGTGTACCCAGGTTGCAGGTGGTGCGACGATGGACGTTATGGGGGACAAGGCAACTCTGTTGGAGACTGGGCGTTTCGTACCGTCGTCCGACCGGGAGGATCCCGGGGCGGTGGCGGAAGAGATGCGGCACCGGGCCGCGGCCGAGGCCGGGGACGTGGACGCCATGAGCGTCCTGGGCAGCCTGCTCCTGCGCCGCGGCGACCTCGACGGTGCCGAATCCTTGCTGCGCGCGGCGACCGCCGCCGGTGACCGCGCCGCGGCCAACAACCTGGGTGTCCTCCTGCACCAGCGCGGCTACGTCGAGGAGGCGGCCGGCTGGTGGCGCATCGCCGCCGTCGCGGGCTCGGCCGCGGCGGCGCACGCCCTCGGCCGCCACCACCGCGAGCGCGGCGACGAGCCCGCCGCCGAGTACTGGCTGCGCCAGTCCGCCGAACAGGGCCACACCCTGGGCGCGTACGCCCTCGCCGACCTCCTGGAGCACCGCGGCGACGCCGGGGCCGAGCGCTGGATGCGCGCCGCCGCCGAGCGCGGCCACCGCGAGGCGGCGTACCGCCTGGCGCGGGCCCTGGACCGGCGCGCGGAGCAGGAGGGCCCCGGCGACAGCGAGACGCGCGCCCCCCGCGGCGCCCGCCTCGCGGGGGACGGGCGCCCCGAAGGCGACCGCTCGCTGGTGGAGCAGGCCGAGCAGTGGTACCGCCAGGCCGCCGCGCGCGGGCACCGGCGCGCGGCCCTGCACCTCGGCGCCATCCTGGAGAAGCGCGGCGAGCTCAAGGAGGCCGGGCGCTGGTACCTGACCTCCGCCAAGGACGGCGAGGCCAAGGCCGCCTGCGCCCTCGGCTTCCTGCTGCGCGACGCGGGGGACGAGACGAACGCCGCCGTGTGGTGGCTCAAGGCCGCCCAGGACGGCGACGGCAACGCGGCGAACGCCCTCGGCGCGCTGCACGCCGAGCGCGGCGAGACCCAGACCGCCGAGCGCTGGTACCGCGCGGCCCTGGACGCGGGCGACGTGAACGGCGCGTACAACCTCGGCCTGCTCTGCGCCGAGCAGAAGCGCACCGCGCAGGCCGACCAGTGGTACCGCCGCGCCGCCTACGCCGGGCACCGCGAGGCGGCCAACGCGCTCGCCGTGCTGCTGCTCCAGGGCGGCGACGCGGCCGGCGCCGAGCCGTGGTTCTCCAAGGCGGCCGAGGCGGGCAGTGTGGACGCCGCGTTCAACCTCGGCATCCTGTACGCGAGCCGGGGCGACGACGCCCAGGCGCTGCGCTGGTACGAGCGCGCCGCGGCGGCGGGCCACACCGAGGCCGCGCTCCAGGTCGGCACCGCGCGCCTGCGCGAGGGCGACGAGCAGGAGGCCGAGCGGCACCTGCGGTGCGCGGCGGGCGCCGGCAGCGCGGAGGCCGCGTACCGGCTCGGCACCGTGCTCGACGCGCGCCGCCCGGCCGCGGCGGCGCCCGCGCTCGGCGAGCCGGTGGCGCGCAAGTCGGAGTGCGAGGAGTGGTACGAGCGCGCGGCCCAGCAGGGGCACCGCCGGGCCCAGGTGCGGGTCGGCATGCTCGCCGCCGGGCGCGGCGACGTGGTCGAGGCCGCGCGGTGGTACCGCCTCGCGGCCGAGGCCGGGAGCCGCAACGGCGCGTTCAACCTGGGGCTCCTGCTCGCCCGCGAGGGCAGCGAGCCGGAGGCCGCGCTGTGGTGGACGCGCGCCGCGGACGCCGGGCACGGCCGGGCGGCGCTGCGGCTCGCCCTGCTCTACGCCCGCCGGGGCCAGCTCGCGGAGGGCCAGCGGTGGGCCGCGCGGGCGGTGGACCTCGGCCCGGCGGAGGTGGCCGAGCGGGCGGCGCGGCTCGGCGAGGCCCTGCGCCAGGAGCTCACGGCGTAGGCCGGGCGCGGCGGGTGCGGGGGCCGCCGCGCCCGCCCCTGCCGGGCCCCGGGTGCCGCCCGGGAAGCGATTTGCGCTGGTCGTGGGCGTGGCGTACTGTTGGGTTCAACGACGCGGGGTGGAGCAGCTCGGTAGCTCGCTGGGCTCATAACCCAGAGGTCGCAGGTTCAAATCCTGTCCCCGCTA
>NZ_JASCXL010000174.1:0-14359 GCF_030010595.1 Streptomyces sp. CC224B
CGGCGGCGGGCGCGCTCGTGGCGGGCGCGGCCAGGGCGGGCGTGCTCGTGGCGGGCGCGGCCGGGGGCGTCGGCGCCGCGGGGCCCGATCCCGGTGCCGGCTTGGCGCGCAGGGCTCTGATGGCCATCGTGCCCTCCGCCCCGGCGGAGGCGTCCGGGGCGGCCGGGCCCGCGGGCTTCACCGGTCCGGTGGGGCGGCGGAAGGTGACCGTTCCCTCGCCGGTGGGAGGCGTCGGCGTGCCCGGCTTGACGGCGGGGCCGCCGCTGGCGCCGGGAGCCTCGGTGCCGTCCGTGCCGTTCTCGGTGCGGGCCTGCGCGGGTACGCGGTGCGCGGTGCCACGGGCGGTGCCCGGCGCGGCACCGTCCGCGCGGGCCGCGGGCTCCCCGGACAGCCTCGGGTCGCGCGGCTCCGGGTGGCCCCACGACACGCGCTGGTCCTGCTCCCCGCCGAGCCCGCTCTGCCGGGCGGCGTCCGCGGCCCAGGCCGTCGCGGGCTCCTGCTCGGCGTCGGCGGGCTCCTCGGACTGGGCGACGCCCTCCGGTTCCTCGTCGAAGAAGACGGGGCCGGTCTCCTCGACCTTCGGCGCGGGAGCCCCTGCCCGCGCCGTCGCGCGCGGCGGCGCGGGC
Source organism: Streptomyces sp. CC224B (assembly GCF_030010595.1). NCBI lineage: Bacteria > Bacillati > Actinomycetota > Actinomycetes > Kitasatosporales > Streptomycetaceae > Streptomyces > Streptomyces sp. CC224B. The sequence continues at coordinate 627 of NZ_JASCXL010000174.1, forward strand.
AGGGGCTCTCCGTCGGACGGCGCCGGACGGCTCGTACCGGGCACCCAGGCCGTGCCGTTCCAGTACCGGACGTAGCCGGGGATGGACGGATCGGGGTAGTAGCCTTCGCGGGGCCTGTCGTCGCCGGGGGCCGGGGTTGGGGCGCTCATGTCCGTCGTCCCGTATCTGCTCGGGGGTCGTGTGAGGCTCCACATCTACCAGACCGGTGCGCCCCGCCGGGCCGCTCCCGCCGCACCGCCCCCTTCCGTGCACGGTTCCTCCCCGGCCTCCGCCCCGTCCGCCCCGGTCCCGTCCACGGTCCGCCCGCGCGGGGTCCGGGGGCGTCCCTCGAAAAACTTTCCCGAAGTCGCGTAATGCCCGGCGCCTTTCGCGCTCTCGCTCTTCGCGGGCCCGTCCCACGGCCCGCGGTCAGACGCGAGACAACAGAGAGGAAGCGCGGACATGTACACCGTCGTGGAACGCGAGCTGGAGCTCAAACTGGTCCTGTCGCCGGAACGCGTGGTCCCCGTCCCGGCCCGGCTCACCTACCGCACCGACGACCCCTACGCCGTGCACATCGCCTTCCACATCGGCTCGGAGAACCCGGTGCACTGGACGTTCGCCCGGGAACTCCTGGTGGAGGGGGTGTTCCGGCCGTGCGGCCACGGTGACGTGCGGGTGTGGCCGACGAAGGTCGAGGGCCGCTCGGTGGTCCTGATGGCGCTGAGCTCGCCGGACGGGGACGCCCTCCTGGAGGCGCCCGCGCCCGCCGTGTCGGCCTGGCTGGAGCGGACGCTGCGGGTGGTCCCTCCGGGCTCTGAGGCCGAGCGGCTCGGCATCGACGGCGGCCTGGCCGAGCTGCTCGCACCCACCCCCGGCCGCGCCGACGAGCTGTGGCTGCGCGACCCGTGGCCCTCGGACGAGTCCGTGGACGGTGAGTGAGCGCAGCCGGCCAGGGGACACCCGCCGCGGGGGCGGGACGAGGTGAGCGGGCTCAGAAGAGCTTGCCGGGGTTGAGGAGGTGGTGCGGGTCGAAGGCGGCCTTGACGGCGCGCTGCATCTCGACGCCCACCGGCCCGAGTTCGCGCGCCAGCCACTCCTTCTTCAGGACGCCGACGCCGTGCTCGCCGGTGATGGTGCCGCCGAGGTCCAGGCCGAGGGCCATGATCTCGTCGAAGGACTCGCGGGCACGCCGTGACTCGTCGGGGTCGGCCGCGTCGAAGCAGACGGTGGGGTGCGTGTTGCCGTCGCCGGCGTGGGCGCAGACCCCGATGGTCAGGGCGTACTTCTCGGCGATGCGCTCGACGCCGACGAGCAGGTCGCCGAGGCGGGAGCGCGGCACGCACACGTCGTCGATCATCGTGGTGCCCTTGACCGCTTCGAGGGCGGTGAGCGACAGGCGGCGGGCCTGGAGCAGGAGTTCGGACTCGGCCGCGTCCTCCGCCGGGACGACCTGGGTGGCCCCGGCGGCCTCGCACAGGGCGCCGACGGCGGCGAGGTCGGCGGCCGGGTCCGGGGTGTCGAAGGCGGCGAGGAGCAGCGCCTCGGTGGTCTCGGGCAGGCCCATGTGGGCCAGGGAGTTGACGGCCCGGATCGTCGTCCGGTCCATCAGCTCCAGGAGCGAGGGCAGGTGGCCCTTCTCCATGACGGCGCAGACGGCGTCGCAGGCGGCGGCCGCCGAGGCGAACTCGGCGGCCAGGACGAGCTGCTGGGGCGGGCGTGGCTTCAGGGCGAGGACCGCCTTCACCACGATGCCGAGGCTGCCCTCGGAGCCGACGAACAGGCGCGTGAGGTCGTACCCGGCGACGCCCTTGGCGGTGCGGCGGCCGGTGCGCAGGAGGCGGCCGTCGGCGAGGACGACGTCGAGGCCGAGGACGTACTCGGCGGTCACGCCGTACTTGACGCAGCACAGGCCGCCGGAGGCGGTGCCGATGTTGCCGCCGATGGTGCACATCTCCCAGCTCGACGGGTCGGGCGGGTAGGCGAGGCCGTGCTCGGCGACGGCGCGCGAGAGGGTGGCGTTGACGACGCCGGGCTCGACGACGGCGATCCGGTCGACGGGGCTGATCTCCAGGATGCGGTCCATCTTGACCAGCGAGACCACGACGCAGCCGTCGCTGGCGTTGGCCCCGCCGGACAGGCCGGTGCGCGCGCCCTGCGGCACCACCGGCACGCGCAGCGCGGTGGCCGTGCGCATGACGTGCTGGACCTGCTCGACGGTGCGCGGCAGGACGACCACGGCCGGGGCGCCGGCCTCGCAGAAGCTCGCCATGTCGTGCGCGTACGAGGACGTGACGTCGGGGTCCGTGAGGACCGCGTCGGCGGGCAGACCCGCCCGGAGGGCTTCGACGAGGGCGCTGCTCATGATCACAGCCTCGCACCCGGGGGCCATCGGTGTGAACCCGTGTGCGGCGCCCTTCACGTGCCGGGACGCACTCTTCGTATTGACGCACAGTTACGCCATGGAGACCCAGAAACCGAACGCCCCGCAGGCGGCGCCCGAGGTCCCCGCGCTGGGTCCGGCCGGGTCCCTTGCGCAGTTGCTCAGTGGGGAGCGGCTGCGCGGGGGGAAGCGGCCGCGCCGCCCCCGCCGGGCCCGGTGGCGCGCGGTGGTGGCGTCCGTCGCGGGGGCCGCGGTGCTCGGCGGGGTCCTCGTGTGGGAGCCCTGGGCCGATGAGCGGGCGGAGCGGACGGCGCGGCCCGCGCTCGGGCCGTCGGGGCGGGCGCTCGCCGCGGTGGGCGCCGGGGCCCCGGCCGCGCTGCCCGACCTGGCCGCGCTCATCAGGGAGCGCGAGGCCCATCTGCGGGCGCATCCGGGGGACGCCCCGTCGTGGGCGGTGCTCGGCACGGCGTATGTCGAACGGGGCCTGCGCACCGGGGACTTCGCGTCGTACCCGAAGGCCGAGCACGCGCTGCGGACGTCCCTGAAGGCCTGGCCCGACGGGAACGTCGACGCCCTCGCCGGGCTCGCGGCGCTCGCCAACGCGCGGCACGACCACCGCGCGGCGCGCACGTGGGGCGAGCGGGCGGCGCGGCTCGCGCCGAAGCGGTGGGCGACGTACCCGGTGCTCATCGACGCCTACCGGGGGCTCGGGGCCGCCAAGGCGGTGGGCCGGTCGCTGAAGAAGCTCCAGGGCCTGACGTCGGGGGCCGCCGTGATGACCTGGTCGGGCCTCGTCTACCGCGACCGGGGCTGGCGCGAGGACGCGGCGGCGAAGCTGACCGACGCGGCGGCCCTGGCCCGGGGGCCCGCCGAGCGGGCCGCGGCGCTGCACCGGGTCGGGGAGCTGGCCTGGGAGCGCGGGGAGCCCGCGGAGTCGCTGCGCTACGCCGAGGCGGCGCTCGCGGCGGATCCCGGGCACCATCCCTCGCTCGCCGTGAAGGGGCGCGCCCTCGCGGCGCTCGGCCGCACCTCGGAGGCGCTGCGCGCCTACCGGAGCGTACTCAGCCGGTGGCCGGAACCCGTCTACGCCCTGGAGCTGGGCGAGGTGTACGAGTCGCTGAAGCTGATGCCGGCCGCGCGGGCGCAGTACGACGTCCTGCGGGCGCGGGTGCGGGAGGCCGGGCGCGAGGGCGTGAACCACGAGCGGGTGCTCGGGCTCTTCGAGGCGGACCACGGGGACGCGGAGGCCGCGGTGCGGCGGCTGCGGGCGGAGTTCAAGCGGCACGGGAGTCCGCAGAACGCGGACGCGCTCGGGTGGGCGCTGCACCGGGCCGGGGACTCGGAGGCCGGGCTGGAACTGGCAGAGGAGGCGATGGAGAAGGGGCCGCGCAGCGCGGTGTTCGCCTACCACCGGGGGATGATCGAGCGGGAGCTGGGGCGGTACGGGGCCGCGCGGCGGCACCTCTCGCTGGCGCTGCGGGTCCACCCGAACTTCTCCCCCCTGGGCGCCCCCGCTGCCCGCCGGGCCCTGGCGGCCCTGGGCGACCCGCCCGAGGGCGGCCCGGCCGAGGTCTACGCCCAGCCGGGCACGGAGGCGGCGAAGCCGACGAAGCCTGGGCGCGCCCGCTGAGCCGCGGGGCTGCACCTGGGGGTTCTCGGCTTCGCCCGCACAGGGGAGCCCCCCTTCGCCCGGCGGGACGATCGCTCGCCCACAGCAGCAACGACACAGCGCCGGGGCACCTGAGTCGGCCCACAGCGGAATGCCCAGTGCGCACCACCGGGCGGACCCCCCCACCCCCCCCCCCCGGGAGGGAGAGCGGGACGCGACGGGCAGGCGGGAAACACCGCCGCGGCAGCGGCGGAAACCATGGGCACCCACCCCCAGCGCCTCGCGCCAGGACCAGGCAGGACTCACCACCAGGCGGGCCCACCCACCGCCCCCGCCGTGAGGGGCGAGGTGTCAGGTCCTCGTCCCGAAGCGGGGCGCGACGGGCAGGCGGCAGACACCGCCGCAGGAGCGGCGGAACCATGGGCGGCCAGCCCCAGCACCCCGCGCCAAGGCCAGGCAGGACTCACCACCGGGCGGACCCGCCCACCCGCCCCCGCCGTGAGGGGGAGCGGGACGCGACGGGCAGGCGGGAAACACCGCCGCGGCAGCGGCGGAAACCATGGGCGGTCAGCCCCAGCACCCCGCGCGCCCAGGCCCGGCAGGCGAAGCCAGCCCGCCACGGGTGGGCGGGCGGGAGACACCGCCGCGGCAGCGGCGGAAACCCTAGGCACCCACCCGCAGCGCCCCGCGCCGGACCCCAACCCACAAGGCCGGGCACCACGGGTGGGCGGGTGGGTGACACCGCCGCGGCAGCGGCGGGACCCGTGGGCGACCAGCCGCAGCGCTCCGCGCCGGACCCCGGCCCGCAAGGCCGGGGCAGCACGGGTGGGCGGGTGGGAAACTTCGCAGCGGCGGAAGCCAGGGCAGGCAGCCGCAGCGCCCCCCGCCCAGGCCCGGCAGGCGAAGCCGGGCCGTCATGGGCGGGCGGGTGGGTGAGAGGCCCCCGTCAGGGGCCGGGCACCTCTAGAGGTTGCCCCGCTTCGCCTGCTCCCGCTCGATCGCCTCGAACAGCGCCTTGAAGTTCCCCTTCCCGAACCCCATCGACCCGTGCCGCTCGATGAGCTCGAAGAACACCGTCGGCCGGTCCTGCACCGGCTTGGTGAAGATCTGCAGCAGGTACCCGTCCTCGTCCCGGTCGACGAGGATCTTCAGCTCGCGCAGGGTCTCGACGGGCACCCGCGTCTCACCGGCCCACTCCCCGAGCGTGTCGTAGTAGGAGTCGGGGGTGTCGAGGAACTGCACGCCCGCGGCCCGCATCGTGCGGACGGTCGCGACGATGTCGTTCGTGGCGAGGGCGATGTGCTGGACGCCGGCGCCGCCGTAGAACTCCAGGTACTCGTCGATCTGGGACTTCTTCTTGGCGATGGCGGGCTCGTTGATCGGGAACTTGACCTTCAGGGTGCCGTCCGCGACCACCTTGGACATCAGCGCCGAGTACTCGGTGGCGATGTCGTCGCCCACGAACTCCTTCATGTTCGTGAAGCCCATGACCTTGTTGTAGAAGGCGACCCACTCGTTCATCCTGCCGAGCTCGACGTTGCCCACGCAGTGGTCGATGGCCTGGAAGGTCCGCTTGGCGGGCGGGGCCACGAGCGGCGACGCGGCCACGAAGCCGGGCAGGTACGGGCCGTCGTAGTTCTTGCGCTCGACCAGGGTGTGGCGGGTCTTGCCGTAGGTGGCGATGGCGGCGAGGACCACGACACCGTGCTCGTCCTTCACCTCGTACGGCTCCTCGATGCCGCGCGCGCCGTGCTCGACGGCGTACGCGTACGCGGCGCGCGCGTCCGGCACCTCGATGGCGAGGTCGACGACGCCGTCGCCGTGCGCGGCCACGTGGTCGGCGAGGAAGGTGCCCCGCTCGGTGGACGCCTTGATGACGGAGGTGAGGACGAACCGGGCGGAGCCGTTCTCCAGGACGTAACTGGCGGTCTCGCGGCTGCCGTTCTCCGGTCCGGAGTAGGCCACGAGCTTCATGCCGAACGCCGTGGAGTAGTAGTGCGCGGCCTGCTTGGCGTTGCCCACGGCGAACACGACCGCGTCCATTCCCTTCACCGGGAAGGGGTCGGCCTCGCGCGCGGTTTCGGGGGTGGTGTGTGTGGTCTGAGTCATAGGCCGAGGCTGCCGCCGATCCGCAAGATGCGCAATAGTTCGCGCATTTCCTGGTCAATCTGCACAGCGAAGGGCCCATACTGGCGGGCGTTCTGTACATCATGACTATTCGGGAGGCGGCATGGCGATCGATCATCTGGACGGCAGGCTCCTCGTGCTGCTGGCGCGCGAGCCGCGCATCGGCGTCCTGGAGGCGTCCCGCAGGCTCGGGGTGGCGCGCGGCACGGTGCAGGCGCGCATGGACCGCCTTCAGTCGAACGGAGTCATCCGCGGATTCGCCCCGCAGGTGGACCCGGCGGCGCTCGGCTACCCGGTCACGGCGTTCGCGACGCTGGAGATCAAACAGGGCCAGGGCGCCGACGTGCGGGCCCACTTGGCGACCGTCGCCGAGGTCCTTGAGCTGCACACCATCACCGGCCACGGCGACATGCTGTGCCGCCTGGTGGCCCGTTCGAACGCGGATCTCCAGCGTGTGATCGACCGGGTGCTGGGTTTTGATGGCATCGTCCGGGCCTCCACGGCGATCGTCATGGAGAACCCCGTTCCGCTGCGGATCGTCCCGCTGGTGGAACAGGCGTCCGGCGCCTGACGCCCCCGGGCGGGACGGGGCGGGCCGGGCGTCGGCACGGGTTTCGGCACGGGTGCCGCCAAGGGTCCCGGCGCGGGTGCCGGGACGGGTCTCGGCACCGGTGCTGGCAGGGGTGCCGGCATGGGTAAGGAGTAGGAGGCACACGGCACACGGCACCCGACGCACAGCACACGGCACACGGCACCCGACGCACAAGGGCCCCGGGATCCCCCCGGCGCCGTCTGAGCGCGCCCCGTGAGGTGAGCGGCACTGTGAACTTCTGGGACTACCTCGGCACCCGTCACCAGCAGTTGCTGGCGGACGCGTACCAGCACGCCAGCGCGGTCTTCCAGTGCATGGTGGTGGCGACGGTCATCGGCGTGCTGATCGGTGTGGTGACGTACCGCAGCGAGTGGGCGGGCAACCTCGCCACCACGGTGACGTCCACCATCCTGACGATCCCGTCGCTCGCCATGATCGGTCTGCTGATCCCGGTGGTGGGCCTCGGTGTCGCGCCGACGGTCACGGCCCTGACGCTGTACGGGCTCCTTCCGATCGTGCGGAACGCGATCGTGGGCCTGCGCGGCGTCGACCCGGCGCTGGTGGACGCCGCGAAGGGCATCGGGATGTCGCGGCTGCACCGGCTCGCGCGGGTCGAGCTGCCGCTGGCCTGGCCGCCGATCCTCACCGGAATCCGGGTCTCCACCCAGATGCTGATGGGCATCGCCGCGATCGCCGCGTACGCCTCCGGGCCCGGGCTCGGCAACGAGATCTTCCGCGGCATCGCCTCGCTCGGCAGCAAGAACGCGCTCAACCAGGTGCTCGCGGGCACGCTCGGGATCGTCGTCCTGGCGCTGCTCTTCGACGCCGCGTACGTGCTGATCGGCCGCCTGACGATTCCGAGGGGGATCCGTGTCTGAGACGCCGGAGAGGCCCGTCCCGTCCCCCGACCCGAGGGCGCCGGGCGCGGTCACCGACCAGGCGGGCTCCACCGCCACCTCACCCGCCGCCCCGGCCGCCGCCTCCGGCGCGACCATCGAGCTGGAGAACCTCACCAAGCGCTACCCGGGCAGCGCCGAGCCGGCCGTGGACAGCGTCAGCATGGAGATCAAGGCGGGTGAGACCGTCATCTTCGTAGGCCCTTCGGGGTGCGGGAAGTCCACCACGCTGAAGATGATCAACCGCCTGATCGAGCCGACCGGCGGCCGCATCCGGATCAACGGCGAGGACGTCACGGACATCGACCCGGTGAAGCTGCGCCGCAAGGTCGGGTACGCCATCCAGTCCTCCGGCCTCTTCCCGCACATGACGGTCGCCCAGAACATCGCCCTGGTCCCGCGCATGGTCGGCTGGGGCAAGGCCCGCGTCAAAGAGCGCGTGGAGGAGATGCTGGACCTCGTCGGGCTCGACCCGGCCGAGTTCCACGGCCGCTACCCGCGCCAGCTCTCCGGCGGCCAGCAGCAGCGCGTGGGCGTGGCGCGGGCACTGGCGGCCGACCCGCCCGTGCTGCTCATGGACGAGCCGTTCGGCGCGGTCGACCCGATCACGCGCGACCACCTCCAGGACGAGCTGATCCGCCTCCAGCACGAGCTGCACAAGACGATCGTCTTCGTCACGCACGACTTCGACGAGGCCATCAAGCTCGGGGACCGCATCGCGGTGCTGCGCGAGCGCTCGCACATCGCGCAGTTCGACACCCCCGAGGCCATCCTCACCAACCCGGCCGACGACTTCGTCTCCGGCTTCGTCGGCGCGGGCGCGGCGCTGAAGCGGCTGAACCTGACCCGCGTACGCGACGTGGAGATGGCCGACGTGCCGACGGTGACGATCGACGACCCGCTCCAGGACATCTTCACCAAGCTGCGCGCGTCCGGTACGAACGAGCTGCTGCTCCTCGACAAGCGCGGCCGCCCCTACAAGTGGCTCCGCCGCGGCGACCTGATGCGCGCCAAGGGCTCCCTGGCCCGCGCGGGCACCCTCGTGCACGACACGGTGACCAGGGACGCCACGCTGCGCGACGCCCTGGAGGCGGTGCTCACCGACAACGCGGGCCGGGTCGCGGTCACCGGGCGGCGCGGCGAGTACACCGGCGTCGTCGACATGGAGACCCTGATGAACTCCGTGCACGAGATGCTGGAGGCCGACCGCCTCGACGCCCTGGAGCACCAGCACGAGCTGGAGGAGCAGCGCGCCCGCCTGACCCGCAAGGAGCAGGAAGGCGACGGTGGCGGGGAGGCGAAGGCATGAGCCCGACGCCCGGGAACGAACCCCGCGTCCCCGGCCGTCGGCCCGTGCCCCGGGAGGCCGCCCGGCCGCCCGGCGAGCACGAGGTCAAGGGGCTGGCCTTCCGCGACGCGTACGAGGACGAGTACGGCGAGGCCCCCGGCGGGTACGGCGCCGGGGACCCGGCCGGGCCGCGGCCGTCCGCGTCGCCGGTGGCGCGCGAGCCGCGCCGGGTGACCTGGCAGAAGCTGACCTTCCTGCCCGCGCTGCTGGCGGCGGTGCTGCTGGCGACCTGGCTCTGGTTCGCGCAGGCGGACCTGGACGCGATCTCCCGGAACGCCCTCTCCGACGGGCAGGTGGCCAAGGCGCTGCGGCAGCACATCGAGCTGACGGCGCTCTCCACGTTCTTCGTCCTGATCATCGCGATCCCGCTGGGCATCCTGCTGACGCGGCGCCGGTTCCGCAAGGGCGCGCCGGTGGCGATGGCCCTCGCCAACACGGGCCAGGCGACGCCCGCGATCGGCCTGCTGGCCCTGCTGGTGATCTGGCTGGGCATCGGCGAGAAGGCGGCCCTGACCGGCATCGTGATCTACGCCGTCCTGCCGGTCCTCTCCAACACGATCGCGGGCCTGCGGGCGAACGACCCGACGCTCCTGGAGGCCGCGCGCGGCATCGGCATGTCGCCGCTGGGCGTCCTCACCCGGGTCGAACTGCCCCTGGCGGTCCCGCTGATCCTGGCGGGGGTGCGCACCGCGCTCGTCCTGAACGTGGGGACGGCGACGCTGGCGACCTTCGGCGGCGGGGGCGGCCTCGGCGTGCTGATCACCACGGGCATCACCAACCAGCGCATGCCGGTCCTGATGCTCGGCTCGATCCTCACCGTGGTCCTCGCGCTCCTGGTGGACTGGCTGGCGTCGCTGGCCGAGCTCGTGCTCAGCCCGCGCGGCCTGGAGGTGCGGTCATGAGGGCCGGAGGGCGTACGAAGGCGCTGGCGGCGCTGGCCGTGGCCGTGGTGGCGGCCGGCGGCTGCGGCCTGACCAGCGGCTCGCCGATGGTGGACGACGTGGAGCCCGGCACCGTCGGGCGGGGCCGGCCGCTGGACGGCGCGAAACTGACCGTCACCTCCAAGGAGTTCACCGAGCAGCTCATCCTCGGCGCCGTCATGGGCATCGCCTTCCAGGCGGCCGGCGCCGACGTCCTGGACCGCACCGGCATCCAGGGCTCGATCGGCGCCCGCGAGGCGGTCAAGGGCGGTGACGCCGACGCCATGTACGAGTACACGGGCACCGCGTGGATCACGTACCAGGGCAACTCCAAGCCGATCACCGACCCGCACGAGCAGTGGGAGGCGGTGCGCGACGCCGACGCGAAGAACGGCGTGAGCTGGCTGCCGCCCGCCGCCCTGAACAACACCTACGCCCTCGCGACGAACGCGGCCAACGCCCGGAAGTACGGCACGAAGACGCTCTCCGACGTCGCCGCCCTCGCGAGGAGGAACCCCAAGGCGGTCACCGTGTGCGTGGAGGGCGAGTTCGCCAACCGGGCGGACGGCCTGCCCGGCATGCAGAAGGCGTACGGCATGAGGCTCCCGGCGGGGAACATCACGCAGATGGACACCGGGATCATCTACACGCAGGTGAAGAAGGGCAGTTGCACCTTCGGCGAGGTGTTCACGACGGACGGCCGCATCAAGGCGATGCGCCTCGGCGTCATGGAGGACGACCGGCGCTTCTTCCCCAACTACAACGCCGCGCCCGAGATCAACGCCAGGACCCTGAAGAAGCACCCGGAGATCGCGGAGGTCCTGGCCCCCGTCACGAAGAAGCTCACGAACGCGGTGGCGCGGGAACTGAACGCGAAGGTGGACGTGGACGGCGAGGACCCGCACGAGGTGGCCAAGGACTGGATGGTGGAGCAGGGGTTCGTGAAGGAGTAACTCCGGTGCGGGCGGGTGGAGTTCCATGCAAAGGGTTCGTTGCAAAGAACCCGTTGCAACGGAATCTTTGCACGCGTACGCTGCTGTCATGACCGGAGAGCCGGAGCGGCCCGCGCAGCGGAAGATCCACCACCTCGACGCCCGTTCGCTGCGGGGGCTCGCCCACCCGCTGCGGATGCGCCTGCTGTCCTCGCTGCGCCGCGACGGCCCGGCCACCGCCTCCCAACTGGCCGACCGCCTCGGCGAGTCGAGCGGCGCCACCAGCTACCACCTGCGCCAGCTCGCGGAGTACGGCTTCGTCGAGGACGCCCCGGAGCGCGGCACGGGCCGGGAGCGCTGGTGGCGGGCGGTGTACGACGGGACGATGCTCGGCGACGAGCTGCGCACGGACCCCGACCCGGAGGTGCGCGGCGCGGTCGGCACGCTGCTGTACGAGAGCGCGACGCAGCACTCCCAGGAGCTGTCCACCTGGCTGGGCACGACGGACGACTGGCCGAAGGAGTGGGTGGAGAGCTCGGACGTCAGCGACTTCACGCTGCGCCTGACCCCGGAGCTGAGCGCGGAGCTGGGCCGGAAGGTGCACGCCCTCATCGAGAGCTACCGCGCGCTGGCCCCGGAGGCGGACGCGCCGGACGCGGCCACGGTCCGCGTCCACCTGCACCAGTTCCCGACGCGGACCGCGACCTGAGACGACCACCGCCCGCTCGAAAGGAGCACCCCCATGCACGCCGAGCACCCCGACGTCCATCTGCTGCTGCACCGCGTCCACGCCGAGGAGTTACGGCGCCGCACCCTCGCCCGCAGGCCGCCGAGGCCCCCGTTCCGGGCTCAACTGGGCTGGGCCCTCGTCGAGTTGGGCCTGCTCCTGGTCAGCAGGTCGGGACCTTCCCGCCCTTGGCCAGAGCGCGCAGCGCGTCGACCGTACCGGACAGCGTGGTGACCGGGACCAGCCGGAGCCCCTTCGGCTTCTCCGCCTCGGCCGCCTCGCACTCGGCCTTCGGTACGAGGAAGACGGTGGCCCCGTCACGGGCGGCGCCCCGCGTCTTGAGGGAGACGCCGCCGACCGCGCCGACCGTGCCGTCCGCCTCGATGGTGCCGGTCCCGGCGATCGTCCGGCCGCCGGTCAGATCGCCGCCGCTGCCGTTCCCGTCCAGCTTGTCGATGATGCCGAGGGCGAGGAAGAGCCCGGCGCTCGGCCCGCCGATCTTGCCGAGGTCGGCCTTGACCGTGACCTTCTCGGTGCCCCGCACGCCGTTCTTCCTGAGGTAGCCGAGCGCCGCCTTCGTGGCGTCGTCCTGCGACTCCCGCATGTCGCCGAGGTTGTGCTCCTCGACTTCCTTCTCGTTGTCACCCTCCGGGTACACGGAGTCCCTGGGCATCACGGCCCGGTCGGTGCGGAACCAGCCGTCGATCACGTCGCCGAGCCGCACCGTCATCTGCGGGCCCGTCGCCACGATCGTCGTCATCCGCAGCTCGCCCTCGGTCTCGCGCGTGGGCGCCCCGGAGACGGTGAGCACGGGCTTGCCCTCGTGCTCACCGAGCACGTCCGCGGTGCCGCCCGGCTGGGCGACGGAGAACGGCAGCGGCGCGAACGCGGTGACGCCGAGCAGCGCGGCGACCGGCAGCGCGGACAGGGCCAGGGCCTGGGGGCGGCTCAATCGAGCGAGACGGGACAGCACCGCCTCAATGTAACCGGTGGCCCGGCCCGCCGTGGATCGCGGCCTTCGGCCCTGCTCGTCCGCAAGCGCCGGACGGGTTCCGTCCGCCTCAGCGCAGTGCCTCGGCGACCTCGCGGGCCGCGTCCACCACCCGCGGCCCCACCCGCTCCGGCACCGAGTCCGCCAGCATGACCACGCCGACGCTGCCCTCTATGCCGGTCACCCCGACCAGCGGCGCGGCGGCCCCGCTGGCACCGGCCTCCAGCTCGCCGTGGGTGAGGGCGAAGCCGGGGTCGGTGATCTGCCCCTGCCGGGCGGCGAGGATCGCCTTGCCCGCGGCGCCCCGGTCCAGGGGGTGGCGGAACCCGGTGCGGTACGCCACGTGGTAGTCCGTCCAGGTGGGCTCGACGACGGCGACGGCGAGCGCCTCCGTGCCGTCGACCAGGGTCAGGTGCGCGGTCGCCCCGATGTCCTCGGCGAGGGCGCGCAGCGCGGGCAGCGCCGCCTCGCGCACCAGCGGGTGCACCTGCCGGCCGAGCCGCAGCACCCCGAGGCCGACGCGGGCGCGGCCGCCCAAGTCGCGGCGTACGAGCGCGTGTTGTTCGAGCGTGGCGAGCAGGCGGTAGACCACGGTGCGGTTCACGCCGAGCTTGTTGGACAGCTCGGTGACGGTCAGGCCGTGGTCGGTGTCGGCGAGCAGCTTGAGGACGCGCAGTCCTCGGTCGAGCGTCTGAGAAGTCTCCGCGGTCACGACGCCCACTCCTTTAGTTGGTGAGGGTCGACGGCCCCCTCTGCGGCGGGCACCGGCTGCGCTCCGGGGCGGCGCTGCCACGGGGCGTTGTGTAGCGGGGACAGTAGCGAGGGCGTCCCGCTCAGCGGAAGACTCCGTCCAGAATCCGGTCAAGGGGAAGGAAAGACAGTCCGCTTTGCCCCGATGCGCGCCCCCGTATGTGGACGCGGAATGCACCCCGCCTGCACGAACCGCGCACGTTTCCCGACCTTCCGGTGACGCCAGGGCTGAAATCGGCCCCCGGGAGGGAGCGCCCCGGCTGGGAGCGTCCCGGCTGGAAGCGCCCCGAAGGGGCGCGGGGAACTGCGCGCTCAGCCACCCACGACCCGCAGGTCCGGTACCGACGGCAAGGCCCCCGAAGGCGGGCCACGGGGATGGCCCGGCTCCCCGCGAGGGGAGCCCTAGGCCGTTTCCTTCGGATCATCCGGTCGTTGGTCTGGGTGTGTCGTTGACTGACGCCCAGTGGGCGCGGATCGAG
>NZ_JASCXL010000175.1:0-14319 GCF_030010595.1 Streptomyces sp. CC224B
GCCGGACGGGCTAGTACTAGCCCGTCCGGCGATTGAGGACGAGGCGCGGAGCGCCGAAAAAGCGGGGTCCAGGGGCGGCAGCCCTTGGTTTCGGGAAAGGGGCGGGATTGGGGAGCCACCCGCTAGGGCCCCTGGACGTGCAGGTTGCCGCGTCGTAGCGTCGGGCCGAGCCATGATGAACTACCAGCGCTAGTTAACGCCGGAGGCCCGTATGCCGCAGCCGTCCTTCGACCCCGCCGACCCCCTCGGCCTCGACGACCTGCTCTCCCCGGAGGACCTCGCCGTGCGCGACACCGTCCGGTCCTGGGCGGCCGACCGCGTCCTGCCGTACGTCGCCGAGTGGTACGAGAGCGGGGAGCTGCCGGGGGTGCGCGAGCTCGCGCGGGAGCTCGGCTCGATCGGGGCGCTCGGCATGTCCCTGACGGGGTACGGCTGCGCGGGCGCGAGCGCCGTGCAGTACGGGCTCGCCTGCCTGGAGCTGGAGGCCGCCGACTCCGGCATCCGCTCCCTGGTCTCCGTGCAGGGCTCCCTCGCCATGTACGCGATCTGGAAGTTCGGTTCGGAGGAGCAGAAGCAGCGGTGGCTGCCGGGGATGGCGGCCGGCGAGGTCATCGGGTGCTTCGGGCTCACCGAGCCCGACCACGGCTCCGACCCGGCGTCGATGCGCACGTACGCCAAGAGGGACGGCACCGACTGGATCCTCACCGGGCGCAAGATGTGGATCACCAACGGCTCGGTCGCGGGCGTGGCCGTGGTGTGGGCGCAGACCGACGACGGCATCCGCGGCTTCGCGGTGCCCACCGACGCGCCCGGTTTCTCCGCCCCGGAGATCCGGCACAAGTGGTCCCTGCGCGCCAGCGTCACCAGCGAGCTCGTCCTGGACGAGGTGCGGCTGCCCGCCGACGCGGTACTGCCGGGGGTGCGGGGCCTCAAGGGACCGCTGAGCTGCCTCACCCACGCGCGGTACGGGATCGTCTGGGGCGCGATGGGCGCGGCCCGCGCCTGCTTCGAGGCCGCGGTGGAGTACTCCCGGTCCCGCGAGCAGTTCGGCCGGCCCATCGGCGGCTTCCAGCTCACCCAGGCCAAGCTCGCCGACATGGCGGTCGAGCTGCACAAGGGGATCCTGCTCGCCCACCACCTCGGGCGGCGCCTGGACCGCGGGACGCTCCGGCCCGAGCAGGTCAGCTTCGGCAAGCTCAACAACGTACGGGAGGCGATCGAGATCTGCCGCACCGCGCGCACGATCCTCGGCGCCAACGGGATCTCGCTGGAGTACCCCGTGATGCGGCACGCGACGAACCTGGAGTCGGTGCTCACCTATGAGGGCACCGTCGAGATGCATCAGCTCGTGCTCGGCAAGGCGCTCACCGGAATCGACGCCTTCCGGTGAGGCCCTGCCTCAGCTCTGGTTGAAGAAGCCGTCCGTGCGGCGGCCGGTGCCCTCGCCGTTGACGATCTGGGTGTGGGCCGGGGTCAGCAGGAAGACGCGGTGCGCCACCCGGTCGATGGACCCGCGCAGGCCGAAGATGAGCCCGGCCGCGAAGTCGACCACGCGCTTGGCGTCGGCGGGGTCCATCGACGTGAGGTTCACGATGACCGGGACCCCGTCGCGGAACAGCTCACCGATGCCGCGGGCGTCGCGGAAGCTGTCCGGCGTGACGGTGCCGATCCTGTGGCCCTTCTCCTCGGCCGCGTCCGACGCCACCCTCACGCGCGGGTCCGTGACCCAGGCGTCGGACTCCGGGCCATCGGCTCCGTCTTCTTCGTAGCCGTCGTAGTAGCGCTCGTCGTTGTTGTCGTCGACGAGGCCAAGCCAGGCACTCGCCTTGCGCACCGATCCCATGGACGCCTCCTCTCGCAGCGGTCCGTTCGTGTTCCGCATTCCCTATCGTCGTCCATGATGCGGAGGGTGCGCCAAGGGGATAGACGCCGCGCGGGGGTTTCGTGACGGTACTGGTGCACAGTCAACGGGGCGACACGCGTGATTCCTCAAGGGTATTGCCGTACCGGGCTGCTGACTGTGAGTGAAATATGATTTGTCGTGGCGTCCGGGTGATGATCAGTACGTCCGGGTGAACGGAGCGGTCGTTACGATGCCCGCGCGGGGGCGCGCGGCACGGTGCCGCCACGGCGATGACGCCCCGTCAGTACCGGCCGGACCGCCGCCGGACGGCCGTCCTGCCACGGACGGCAGCACGCAACGGACGCAACGGGGGAACGTCTTGTTCGGAATCGTCAGGCCCTGCCGCCACCGCCTCGGCGAGCGGCTCGGGGGCCAGTGGATGGCGCATCTGTGCGGGCTCTGCCTCGCGCTGCGCGGCGACCACGGGCAGTTCGCCCGCGTCGTGACCAACTACGACGGGCTCATCATCTCGGTCCTGACGGAGGCTCAGGCCGGGCGGGACGCGGGCGGGCGGCGCACCGCAGGGCCCTGCCCGCTGCGCGGCATGCGCACCGCGTCCGTCGCCCGCGGCGAGGGCGCCCGGCTCGCCGCCGCCGTCTCGCTGGTCCTCGCCTCCGCGAAGGTCCGCGACCACGTCGTCGACGGCGACGGCCTGCTGGCCCGGCCGCCCGTGGCCGCGGCGGCGCGCCGGGTCGCGGAGCGCTGGGCCCGGGCGGGCGCGCGCACCGGCGCCGACGTGGGCTTCGACACGGCCGTCCTGGTCGACGCCGTGCGGCGGCAGGAGGGCGTCGAGGCCCTGGCGGGCCCTGGTACGTCCCTGCTCGCCGTCACCGAGCCGACCGAGACGGCCACCGCGGCCGCCTTCGCGCACACCGCCGTGCTCGCCGGGCGCCCCGGCAACGCGGAGCCGCTGGCCGAGGCGGGGCGGCTCTTCGGGCGGCTCGCGCACCTGCTGGACGCCGTGGAGGACCGGCGGGCCGACGCCGAGGCGGGCCTGTGGAACCCGCTCACGGCCACCGGGACCCCGGCCGCCGAGGCGCGCCGCCTCGCCGACGACGCGCTGCACGGCATCCGGCTCGCGCTCGCCGAGGTGGAGTTCGCCGACGCCAAGCTCGCGCACGTCCTGCTCGTGCACGAGCTGGCCCGGTCGGTGGACCGGGCCTTCGGGACGGCGGCGTGCGGGCACACTCCCCAGGCGCAGGCCGGTTCCCACCCTCACGGCTCCCCTTCCCGCGACTCCGGTGGCCACGGCTCGGGGCCGTACGGGGGTGGGTCGCCCTATGGGGACGGGTCCCCGTACGGGGGCGGGACCGGGTCCCCGTACGGGGGCGGGAGCGGGCAGGGCGGTGCGTACGGCGGTGGCGGGCAGGGCGGCGGTGGCGGGTACGGCGGTGGCGGCGGGTGGCCCGAGGAGCCGAGGAAGCCGCGGCGCGGGTTCTTCGCCGGGTGCGCCGTCGCGATCGGGCTCTGCTGCACCTGCCAGATGTGCTGCGCCAAGGAGTACGAGGGCCCCTGGTCCCGGAAGAAGCGCGAGGGCGCCTGCCGGGACTGCGACTGCTGCGAGTGCTGCTCCTGCGACTGCTGAGGCCTGCACCGCGGGCCGCACGGGGTGCACCCGTGCCGTCCTCGGTGGTCGGCATCACCGCCTGACGACGTCGGTGGTCCCCGCCCCGCTCCCCGGACGACGGGGGGCGGGGCGGGCTGGGCTGAGGGGAGGGGGGTGGCCGCGTAGGCGTACGCGTGTGAAGGCGGGGCAACGGCGCGCCCTCGGGCGCGACGGGTACGGGAGTACGGGAGTACCGAAGTACGGGAGTACCGAAGTACCGAAGTACGGGAGTGAGGAGCCCGGGGATGCCGGGTCCTCGTACGGTGAGACGAGCCGTCCGCATCGTGGGACGCGCGGGGGACGCGGGAGAAGCGGCTCCCCGGGACCCGGGGGCGCGGGCGTGGCGGTCGGCTCAGGGGAGCGTCAACACGACGCGGACCACACGCGACCGAAGTCGATGTGGGAGCGCTTGACCAGCCACTGCTGCGCATACATGAGCACAAGTGGAACAGGCATGCGAGAGCCCGTCAACTTCCTTGAGACGCACGGCTCGTATTCTGGACACGCGCGGCCGGCCGTCCGCTTGACCGGCCCCCGGGAGGTCTTGACAGCGGCGGCGAAGCGCCCCGTAGTCTCGGGGGCGGATCCGTGCTGAGGGGCTCGGTCCGTCCGGCCGCGTGGCGCGCGGCCCTGTGAAGGCACCACCGCACCAGACGGAGCCTTCGCATGCCACCCGACGCCCCCGCCCGGGACACCCTGGCCGACCCCGACCGCCGGCAGACCCCCCGCCGCCCGGCCCCGACGGCCGGCGGGCCGACCGCCGCGACGCCCTCGCTCGTCATCGTCGGAGCGGGTCCGCGCGCCACCGGGCTGCTCGAACGCATCGCCGCCAACGCACCCGCCCTGTACGGCGGCGCGCGCCTCGACATCCACCTCGTCGACCCGCACCCGCCCGGCTCCGGGCGGATCTGGCGGGAGCGTCAGTCACCGCTGCTGTGGATGAACTCCCACGCCCAGGACGTCACCCTGTTCACCGACGACACGGTGGAGGTCGCCGGACCGGTCCGGCCGGGGCCCGCGCTGCACGAGTGGGCGGGCGTCGACGGGCAGACGTTCCTCGGACGGCGTACACAGGGCGCGTACCTGCGCTGGGTGTACGAGAGATCCGTGGCGGCACTGCCGCCCGGTGTCACCGTCCGCCACCACGCCTGCCGGGCGCTGCGCGTGACCGGCCCCCGCGCCGGGCTGCAGCTCGTGTGGCTCGAAGGCCGCCCCGAACCGCTCCCCGGCGACCTCGTGGTCCTCGCCCAGGGCCACCTGGACGCCGAACCCGACGGTGAGCAGCGGCACCTGTCCCGGTACGCCGCGCGCCACGGGCTCGTCCACCTGCCGCCCGACTTCACCGCCGACAGCGACCTGAGCGTGCTCGGCGCCGGCCAGAAGGTCCTCGTACGCGGCTTCGGACTCGCCTTCGTCGACCTCATGGTGCTCCTCACCGAGGGGCGCGGCGGGCGCCACGAGGGCGACACCTATGTGCCGTCGGGCCGCGAGCCGATCCTCTACGTCGGGTCGCGGCGCGGCGTGCCGTACCATGCGAAGCTCGGCTACACCTGGGACGGCGGCGAACGGCCGCCGCTGCCCCGCTACTTGGGGCCCGCCGAGATCGACGAGCTGCTCGCGCGGCCCGGCGGCTTCGACTTCGGGCGCGACGTGTGGCCGCTGGTCGAGAAGGAGCTGGGCTTCGCCCACTACCACCGGCTGTTCACCGCGCACCCCGAGCGCACCGCCGTCGCCCGGCGGGACTTCGACGAGAAGTACGCCGCCTGCCCGCCCGGCAGCCCCGAGCTGCACGCGCTGATCGCCTCCGCCGTGCCCGACCCCGCCGACCGGCTCGACCTCGCCGCGCTCGACCGCCCGCTCGACGGCGTCCGCCACTCCTCGTACGCGGGGCTCCAGGACGGCCTGCGCGCCTACGTCGCCGCCGACCTCGCCCGCCGCCACGACCCCGCCCACAGCCCCGACCTCGCCGTCTTCCTCGCCCTCCTTTCGGTGTACGGGCAACTGGTGCGGCTCGGCGACGTCGGGCCCTGGTGGCACGGCTACTTCAGCTACCTCGCCTCCGGGCCGCCCGGGCCGCGCCTGCGGCAGCTGCTCGCGCTGTCCCGCGCCGGGATCGTGCGCTTCCTCGGCGCGGACCTGCGGGTCGAGGCGCGCGCCGGGGTGTTCCGGGCCACCAGCCCGACCGTGCCCGGCCGCCACGTCGAGGCCCGCGCCCTGGTCGAGGCGCGGCTGCCGCAGCCCACCCTGGCCCGCACCCGCGATCCGCTGCTGCGCGCCCTGCACGCGGAAGGGGTCGCCGAGACGCCCGCCGGGCTGCTCGCCGTCGACCCCGCCGACGGCCGGGTCCGCGACCGCGCCGGCGTCCCGCACCCGCGCCGCTTCGCGCTCGGCCCGCACACGGACGCGCGCGGCGCGGGCGCCTTCACCCGGCCGCGCACCAACAGCCCGTCCTTCCGGCAGAACGACGCCACCGCACGTGCCGTCCTCACCTTCCTGGACGGGGTGGCGCGATGAGCGCGCGCAGGGCACACGGCGCCCCCACCCACCGCCGGGCCCCGACCCGCCCCACGTCGGCACCTCCGCACCCCTGCGCTGCCGCGACCGGCGCCTGCGCGTCCGGCGCTACTGCCTTCGGCGCCTGCGCGTCCGGTGCTTCCGCGTCCGGTGCCTGCGCACCCGGTGCTTCCGCGTCCTGCGCCTCCGCGTCCGGCGCTTCCGCGTCCTGCACTTCAGCGCCCTGCCCTTCAGCGTCCGGGACTGCCTGCGCACCCGGTGCCTGCGCACCCTGCGTCTCCGTGCCCTGCGCTTCCGTGTCCGGTGCCTGCGCGCTCGGTGCCTGCGCGTCCTGCGCCTCCGCGTCCGGCGCTTCCGCGTCCTGCACTTCAGCGGCCGGTGCCTGCGCACCCTGCGCCTCTGCACCCTGCACTTCCGCATCCGGTGTCCGCGCTCCCGGTGCCTGCGCATCCCGCGCTTCCGCGTCCGGCGCTTCCGTGTCCGGCACCTGCGCATCCCGCGCCTCCGCGTCCGGCACCTGCGCCTTCGGCACCTGCGCCTTAGGCACCTGCGCCTCCGGCGCCTCCGCATCCCGCACCCCGACGCCCCGGTACACGAGCCCCGCGCTCGAGAAAGGTGTACTCCCATGCCCTTTATGTCCTCGGCATGCCCGCCAGCCGCCCACCGGCCGCTGCACATCGCGGCCGCCGTCGACCAGGCGGACGCCTGTACCGCCGCCCCCTTCGTCCGGCTCGCCCGGCTCGCCGAGCGCGGTGGCCTCGACTTCGTGACGCTCGGCGACTCCTTCGCCCGCCGCGGGCCCGACGCGCTCGCGGTCCTGTCCCGGGTCGCGCCCGCCACCGGCCGCGTCGGCCTGGTGCCCACCGTCACCACCACCCACGCCGAGCCCTTCCAGGTGCAGGCGGCCGTGGCCACGCTCGACCGGGTCAGCCACGGCCGCGGCGGCTGGGCCGTCGACGTGTCCGCGACCGAGGCCGCGCTGTTCGGGCGGCGCCGGGCCGCGTCCCGGGACGCCCTGTGGCGCGAGGCGGGCGAGGTCGTCGACGCCGCCCGGCGGCTCTGGGACGGCGGGGAGGACGACGCGGGGACACGGGACGTGGCGACCGGCCGCTTCCTCGGCCGGGACGAGCCGCGGCACGTCGACTTCGAGGGCGCCACCTTCGCCGTACGCGGCCTCTCCGCCGTGCCCCGGCCGCCGCAGGGCCACCCCGTGGTCGTCGTCGATGCCACCGCCGGGCCCTCCCGCGAGATGGCCGCCCGGCACGCGGACGTCGCCCTGGTCCGGGCCGCGAGCCGGGAGCAGGCGGGCGCCGCACGCGACGAGCTGCGCCGGAGCGCGGCCGCGCTCGGCCGGGACCCCGCAGAGCTGCGGGTGTTCGCCGCGCTGGTCGTCGACCTCGGCGGCGGCGAGCACGCGGCGCAGCCGGGGCACGGCGGCGGCCCGCTGCCCACCGCCGACGGGCCGCTCTACCGCGGCGGGCCCGTCGACCTGGCCGACCTCGTCGCCGCCTGGCACGCGGCGGGCGCCGCCGACGGCTTCCACCTCACCCCCGTCGAACCCCTACGGGACCTGGAGCGCCTGGTCAACGCCACGGTCGCGCTGCTCCAGCACCGCGGCCTGTTCCGCACCTTCTACCCCGGCGCCACGCTCCGGGAGCACCTGGGCCTGGCCCGTCCCGCCCACCGCCACGCCGCGCACGCGCACGCGCACGCGAAGGAGGCGACATGACGCGCCGCGCGCCCGGCGCCCGCACCGCCGAGGGCCGCTTCCCGGGCACAGGGGGGTCCGCCGCCGACGGCTTCGTCCTCGTACCGCATCCGACCACCGGCGGCCTCGACGGGTTCGTCGAACGGCTGGCGCCGCTGCCCCAGGAGCGCGGCGCCTTCCGTACGGAATACCAGGGCGCGACGCTGCGCTCACCTCTGGGGCTGCCCGAGCCCGGGGAGAAGGGTTGATGAGCATGAGCACGACCGAAGACGGACAGCGCGACTGGAAGCAGTGGCACGAGCGGCGCGTCGAGACCGTCACCGCGCCGTACGGGCCGCTGTCGCTCACCGGCACGCACTGGCTCGCCGACCACCCCGACGGCGCCCTGCCCGGCCTGCCCGGGCACTGGGCCGCGTCCCCGGAGGGCGACGAGGTCGTCCTGACCGCCGCCGCCGAGGACGGCCTCACTCTCGACGGGCGGCCCTTCTCCGGCGCGGCCCGGCTCACCGCCGACACCGGCCCGGTGCCGGCGTCCCGCCTCACGCTCGGCGACCGCCGCCTGGTCGTCCTGGTCCGCGAGGGCCTGTGGGCGGTACGGGACTTCGACCCGGACGCCCCGGCGCGGCGCGCCTTCGCCGGCATCGACGCCACCCCCTACGACCCGCGCTTCGCGGTCGAGGGCCGCTTCACCCCGTACGCCGAGGACCGCACCGTGCGGGTCGCCAACGCGGACGGCGTGGAGCGCGGGCTGGGGCTCGGCGGGGAACTCGCCTTCCGCCTCGCCGGGCGCGAGCAGGCGCTCCAGGTGAGCGTCGAGAGCGACGGCTCCCTGTGGGCGGTGTTCGCCGACGCCACCAGCACCACCTCCAGCTACCGCTTCCGCTTCCTGCGGCCCGCCGCGCCCGGCCCCGACGGCCGCGTCACGGTCGACTTCAACCGCGCCCTGCTGCCGCCGTGCGCGTTCGCCGACCACTTCGTCTGCCCCTTCCCGCCGCCCGGCAACACCCTCACCGCCGAGATCGCCGCGGGGGAGCGGAACCTCCTGCGCCGCTGATCCGCCCGGCCGTCGGCTCCGGGGCCGGGGGCACCTGTGCCTCCGGCCCCGGCGGCGGACGGCGGGAGTACGTCCGGCCCACGTCGCCCGGCACGCGACTTCTTCCGGCCAGGGCGGCCGGAAACGACACCTTGTGCGCCACGTCACCTGCCCGAATACTCCCGTGCAGCGCTTGTCAGGAGCACGACGTACCGGAATCCGCCGTGCCCCCTGGCTGCGCCTCACGGGCCCCGACCCCACAGGGGCCCCCTGACTTCCCTCGGGAGGAACCAGTCGTGAGGATCAAGCGCACCACCCCCCGCAGCCCCATAGCCAGACACTCCCGCACCCTCGCCGTGGCGACCGGCCTCGTGGCCGCCGCCGCCCTCGCGGTGCCGACCGCCAGCGCCGACGAGGCCCGTACGTACAGCGCGTCCGAGCTCACGGCGGCCAGCGACGCCGTCCTGGAGGCGGACGTGGCGGGCACCGCCTGGAACATCGACCCGAAGACCAAGAAGGTCGTGGTCACCGCCGACAGCACGGTCTCGAAGGCCGAGATCGCCAAGCTGCGCAAGGCGGCGGGCGACAACGCGGGCGCCCTGAAGATCGAGCGCACCCCGGGCACGTTCAAGAAGTACATCTCGGGCGGCGACGCCACCTACGCCAGCAGCTGGCGCTGCTCGCTCGGCTTCAACGTGCGCAACGGCAGCACCTACTACTTCCTGACCGCCGGCCACTGCACCGACGGCGCGGGCACGTGGTGGGCCAACTCGGCGAAGACGACCGTGCTCGGCACCACACACGGCTCCAGCTTCCCGACGAACGACTACGGCATCGTGCGCTACACGAACACCTCGATCGACAAGGCCGGCACCGTGGGCAGCCAGGACATCACCAACGCCGCCGACCCGACCGTCGGGCAGAACGTCACCCGCCGCGGCTCCACCACCGGCACCCACTCCGGCCGCGTCACCGGCCTGAACGCCACGGTGAACTACGGCGGCGGCGACGTCGTGTACGGCATGATCCGCACCACGGTGTGCGCCGAGCCCGGCGACAGCGGCGGCCCGCTGTACTCCGGCTCCACCGCCCTCGGCCTGACCTCCGGCGGCAGCGGCAACTGCTCCTCCGGCGGTACGACCTTCTTCCAGCCGGTCACCGAGGCGCTGCGCGCGTACAACGTCAGCGTGTACTGAAGCAGCGTGTACGGAAGCGTGTACTGACCGGCCGCGCGCACGGCCCACGGGCACGGCCCACGGGCACCGCGCGCCGACCACGCACACAGGCCCCCGTCCGGTCCCCGGGCGGGGGCCCGTCCGCGCCCGGCGGGGGGCTCGCCGCGGGGCCGGGCGCGGGGTTACCTTCGTACTGCAAGCCCTGCACACCCCAGGGAGCCCCAGGGGGTCGCCGTGGTCGAGGAACTGGTGGCGGCCGGTGCGGCCGTCGCGTCCGCGGGAGCGCTGTACGTGATGTCCGCGGCGCGTGTCGTCAAGCAGTACGAGCGCGGGGTGGTCCTGCGCCTCGGACGGCTGCAGAGCAGGGTGCGCGAGCCGGGGTTCACGCTGGTCGTGCCGTTCGTGGACCGGCTGCGCAAGGTGAACATGCAGATCGTGACGATGCCGGTGCCCGCGCAGGAGGGCATCACGCGCGACAACGTCACGGTGCGGGTGGACGCGGTGGTGTACTTCAAGGTCGTGGACGCGGCCAGCGCGGTCGTCCAGGTCGAGGACTACCGCTTCGCCGTCTCGCAGATGGCCCAGACCTCGCTGCGGTCCATCATCGGCAAGAGCGACCTGGACGACCTGCTGTCCAACCGGGAGAAGCTCAACCAGGGCCTGGAGCTGATGATCGACAGCCCGGCCGTCGGCTGGGGCGTGCAGATCGACCGCGTCGAGATCAAGGACGTGTCGCTGCCGGAGACCATGAAGCGCTCCATGGCCCGCCAGGCCGAGGCCGACCGCGAACGCCGCGCCCGCGTCATCAACGCCGACGCCGAGCTCCAGGCCTCCAAGAAGCTCTCCCAGGCCGCCCGTGAGATGTCCGAGCAGCCCGCCGCTCTGCAACTGCGCCTCCTCCAGACGGTGGTCGCCGTCGCCGCCGAGAAGAACTCCACCCTCGTCCTGCCCTTCCCGGTGGAGCTCCTGCGCTTCCTGGAGCGCGCCCAGGCGGGACCGCCGCCGTCGGGCGCGCCGGGCGGCGGGGTGGAGCAGGCGCCGGGCAGCGGCGGCGGGCAGGCGCCGGGCAGCGGCATCGGGCAGGCGCCGGGCACGGATGGCGAACAGCCGTCGGGCGGCGGCGCCCCGCAGGCCCCCGCAAGCGGAGTTGAGCGTTCAACGGCCGGGGCCGTCGAGCCGGACGTCCCCTCCGGGGCATAGGAATCCGGACAGGACTAGTCCTCACCCGCTGCCCACCGCACCCTCGCACGCGGTGTTTGCACCGGGGACCGGCGGCGGGACGACTAGGCGTGACCACGCACGGTCAACGCGGCCGCGGGGCACCGCCGCCGCCGACCGCCCGTCCTGAAGTCGACCTTGTGTACGGCCTGGGGGCCGGGGAAGAGTGGTCCGCGTCCTGGAGGCACGGACGCGGCCCCACCAGCGCCGCGTTGTCATGTGCCCGCTTTTTGCGGCCGCCGAGGTCCCCACACCGGAGCGGACCGACCCCCCACAGGAGGACATGAGTTGAAGCACCGACGCATACCCAGGCGGCGTGCCGCCCTCGCGGGCGCGGGCGCCGTCGCCCTGATCGGCGCGGCGGTCACCTTCCAGACTGCGAACGCCAGCGACGACACCCCCGACCCCGCGCCGGACCGCCTGTCGGTCGCCCAGGCCGGAAAGCTCGCCTCGTCGCTCGGCAAGGAGCTGGGCGCGGACGCCGCGGGCACGTACTACGACGCAGAGGCCCGCCAACTCGTCGTGAACGTGCTGGACAAGTCCGCGGTGAGGACCGCCGAGTCGGCGGGGGCCAAGGCGAGACTCGTCGAGAACTCCCTGGCCGAGCTGAAGAGCGCCCGCGCCACGCTGAGTGACAAGGCGTCGATCCCCGGCACGTCCTGGGCCACGGACCCGGCCTCCAACAAGGTCGTCGTGACCGCGGACCGCACGGTGAAGGGCGCCGAGCTGAAGCGGCTGACGGAGGTCGTCGAGAAGCTCGGCGGCACGGCCGAACTCCAGCGCACCAAGGGGGAGTTCAAGCCCTTCGTCGCGGGCGGCGACGCCATCTTCGGCGGCGGCAGCCGCTGCTCCCTCGGCTTCAACGTGGTCAAGGACGGCGCCCCGCACTTCCTGACCGCGGGCCACTGCACGGAGTCCGTCACCAGCTGGTCCGACAAGCAGGGCGGCCCGGCGATCGGCGAGAACGTGGGCTCCAGCTTCCCCGACAACGACTACGGCCTCGTCAAGTACTCGGGCGACACCCCCCACCCGAGCGAGGTCAACCTCTACAACGGCAGCACGCAGAAGATCACCAAGGCGGGCGAGGCCACGGTCGGCCAACAGGTGCAGCGCAGCGGCTCCACCACGCAGCTCCACGACGGCAAGGTCACCGGCCTGAACGCCACCGTGAACTACGGCAACGGCGACGTCGTCAACGGCCTCATCCAGACCGACGTCTGCGCCGAGCCCGGCGACAGCGGCGGCGCGCTCTTCGCCGGCGACACGGCGCTCGGCCTGACCTCCGGCGGCAGCGGTGACTGCACCTCCGGCGGCGAGACGTTCTTCCAGCCGGTCCCGGAGGCCCTGGAGGCCTACGGGGCGCAGATCGGCTAACGGGCCGACACCTGGACACCCGCCGCACAGGAACCCGGTGACCACCGGGCCCGGCACACAGGAAAGGGCCCCGGAAACCACGCGGTTTCCGGGGCTTTTCCCTGCGCGGGGCCCCGTCCGGCCCGAGCGGCCGTACGGGCGCCCGGGCTGGACGGCTCGTAGGCGGCTTGAGCATGCGAGGGCGTACATGACGAAGCCCCGCCCGTCAGGCCGACCAGGCCTGGTGGGCAGGGCCACACATGCGCCTAGGCGCGGTCCCTGTACCGGACCCAGGAGCGAGCCGCGTCCTCCATCGCTTGGAGCCATCCGGCCGCCGGAGAAGACCGGGCACTGTGGCCGTACATGCGCATGGTGGCCTTGGCGAAGGCGGTGATCGCCCGCGAGTCCGCGACCTGCCAGGCCCGGCATCCAGCAGCCCAGGCTTCTGCCTCGGCGGGGGTGTGTCCCGCAGAGATGAGCTGCACGACGAAGGTAGCGGGGTCGATGAACCCCGCTCCGCGGGTCGGCCAAGACCAGTCGACGATCCACGCCCGGTCAGGCCCGATCATGATGTTGCTGGGATTGATGTCCGTGTGCAGCAAGCTGGTGCCGCGGAACAGCTCCGCTTCCGCCTCGTCTGCGGCGAAGGCGTCCCATCGTGTCTCCGGCCAGTCGCGGGCCACAGAGGGCGTGGGAATCGCCGCAGCGCGGTTCAAGGTCTCGACGATCACGGGAAGATCCGCAGAATCGAGGTCGAAGGACGACGTACGACCGTCGATGGCCTCGAACCCCAGGATCACCCACCCTTCGCCGTCGGCACTCCACAGCAGCCGCGGGGATACCGATTCCACGTAGGGGGCGATATCCCTTTCTCTGTTCAGGGAGTCCAGCCGTCCGCCAGGCTGGTTGAACATCGCTTTCACGAAGAACCGCCCGGCTTCGGCGCGGATGACTGCGGCAAAATCGGAGCTGAAGCCGCGTGCCGGGCGCCGCACTTCGGTGACGTCGCCGGTGTACGGGTGGATCAATTCCCTGAAGTGCGAGTCTGGCAAGTCATCCACGCCGATTCTCCTTGGCGGTTTAGTTCTTGGGCTGACACTCACTGGGTGGTGTCCCCGGTGAACAGGTGGCGACCGGCCTGGTGATGCCGCACCGCCGCCGCCAAGGCGAAGAACTGGCCAATTGGCAGAAGTCGCAGAACACCTCCCACAAACAGGTCCGGGCGCGCGTCGAGCACACCTTCGCCCGCATGAAGTGCTGGAAGATCCCGCGGGATTGCCGCCTCAAGGGCGATGGCGTTCATCACGCCATGCTCGGCATCGCCCGCCTGCACAACCTCACCCTCGCCGGATAGGGGTATGCCCCCACCGCAGTGACCGTGCTCTCACCACGCCGAAGATCATTTACGGGACAGCCCTTAGGCGTTCGCGTGCACCTCGCGTCCCAGCCAGGCCGCCAGCCGGCCGTACGCATCCGATTCTTGGGAGGCGGGGCGTACCGGCTCGAAGGGGACGGAGGCGCCACGCCGTTCTGGCGGCAGGGCCTCGTGGGCGAATGCCAGTGAGAACTCGGCCAGCTCCGGGGCGAGTTCGTGCACACTTCCAAGGGCCTGGCGCAAGTCCCATGTGTGTGCGGCGATCTCCATGACACCCGCGCTCAGCGCGCCGCGCACAGGCAGGGTCGCGAAGCCGAGATCCACCATACGGTCCAGCGCGCGATCGTCCATGGCCCACCCGGCCACGATGAGCCGCTCCTCGGCGTCCGCGTACGCCGCTGCCCAGTCGTCGCCCGGGACCTCGGCGACGTTTC
>NZ_JASCXL010000176.1:0-13526 GCF_030010595.1 Streptomyces sp. CC224B
CCTCCGTCTGTTGGGGTTGTCGTGTCGGGTGTTGGTGGCGGGGGGGGGGGGGGGCGCGCGCCCCCCCCCCCCCCCCCCCCCCCCCCCGCGCCGCGGCCAGACGCACCCCGACCCGCCCCCGCCCCGCCTCACTCGTGCGCGATCGCCTCCAGGACGTTCATGCGCGAGGCCCGCAGCGCCGGGAGCAGCGCCGCCACGATGCCCACCACCACCGAGCCGACCACCACGGCCACGACCGTCGACCACGGCACCGCGAACGCCTTCAGCCCCTGCAACGCCAGGACCTGCTGCGTCGACACCCCCCACACCAGCCCCAGCGCGATCCCGAGCACCGCGCCGAACACCGCGATGACCACCGACTCCAGCCGGATCATGCGCCGCAGTTGCCGCCGGGCGAGCCCGATCGCGCGCAGCAGCCCGATCTCCCGGGTGCGCTCGACGACCGACAGGGCCAGGGTGTTGACCACGCCGAGCACGGCGATGATGATCGCGAGGCCGAGCAGCGCGTACACGAGGTACAGCATCACGGCGATCTGTTCGCGGATCAGCTTCTTGTAGTCGGCCTGGTCGCGGACCTGTACCTGCGGGTACGGGTCGAGCGCGGCGTCGAGCCGGTCGCGCAGCGCCTCGGCGCCGGTGCCCTCGGCCGCGTTGACGTACACGGCGGTGTCCTGGCCGCCGGGCACGTACTTCTCCAGCGTGCCGAGCCCCATGAAGAGGCCGCCGCTCATGCCGGGAGCCTCCGCGGTCTCCTGGTCGGTGAGGGCGCCGACCGTCAGCTTCGCCGTGCGCTCCTTCGGGAACCGCACGGACAGCTCGGCGCCGACGCGTACGCCGTGGTCCTCGGCGAAGCCCTTGTCCATGGCGATGTGCCCGGGAGCCAGCGCCCGCGCGGAACTCCCCTCCGCGAAGGTGAGGTTGACGACCTCGTCGAGGCCCTTCTCGTAGCCCGCGGCCGTCGACTTCACGGTTCTGCCGTCCGGCATCCGCAGTTCCAGGGGCGTGAAACGGTTGCGTACGACCGTGCCCGCGCCCTCGGTGTCCCGCACCGCGGCGGTGACCTCCCGCGGGAACGGCAGCCAACTGCCGCTCTGCACCACGAAGTCGGCGCCCAGCGTCTTGTCGATCTGCTCGTCGAACGACTTGGTCATCGAGGCGCTCGCCACCGACAGGCCGCCGACGAGGGCCAGTCCGACCATGAGGGCGGCCGCCGTGGCGCCCGTGCGGCGCGGGTTGCGCAGCGCGTTGCGCTGGCTCATCCGGCCCACGGAGCCGAAGACGGCGGGGAAGGCGCCGCCAAGGACACGGATCACGGGGCGGACGAGCAGCGGGCCCGCGACGACGGTGGCGACGAGCGTGAGCACCACGCCGAGGCCGAGCAGCGAGGCCGACGTCGCCGTCCTGTCCGCCACCGCGCAGCCCACGAGCGCGAGGACACCGGCCGCGCCGACGACCGCGCCGACGACGGCCCGCAGCCGCAGCGGCCGCCCCACCCCGGCGATCTCGGCGTCCGCCAGCGCCGCCATCGGCGAGACCCGCGCGGCCCGGCGCGCGGGCAGATAGGCCGCGACGAAGGTGACGCCGACCCCGACGGCGTACGAGACGACGGGTGTGGGCCAGCCGATGACCATCTCCGTGGACTTCAGGTTCATGCCCAGCAGGCCCATCAGCTCGATCAGCGCGGCGGCGAGCCCGATGCCCGCGCCGAGCCCGAGCGTGGCGCCGACCACGCCGAGCAGCACGGCCTCGATGAGCACGGAGCGGCGCACCTGCCGGCGGTCGGCGCCGAGCGCGCGCAGCAGCCCCAGCTCACGGGTGCGCTGCGCGATGAGCATGGAGAAGGTGTTGACGATCAGGAAGACGCCGACGAGCACGGCGACCCCGGCGAAGCCGAGCATCACGTACTTGACGACGTCCAGGAACCCGCCGAGCTCGGCCGCGGCGGACTCGGCCTGCTCGTCGGCGGTCTCCAGCTCGTACGCCGGACCGAGCTCCGCGGCGACGCGCCGCTTGAGCTCCGCGTCGCTCACGCCGGGTGCCGCGTCCACCGCGATGCTCGTCGCCGCGTCCTCGTCACCGAGCAGTGCGGTCTGCGCGAACCGCGTGTCCAGGAAGACGAGCGCGGCACCGGGGTTGGTGGTGCGGAACGTGACGATGCCGACGACCTTCACCTCGACGGAGCCGGGCGCGGCGAGCACGCGCAGGGTGTCGCCGATCCCCACGTCCCGCTTGTCGGCCGTGTCCGCGTCGACCAGCGCCTGGCCGGGGCCGCGCGGGGCGTGCCCCGACGTCAGCTCGACCGGGCTGCGCTCGCTTTGGTACCAGTTCACGGCGACCGTGGGGGCGCCGCTCGTCGGGCCCACCGGTTCGTTGTCGCTGTCGACGACGGTGATGTTCTCCACGGACACGTCGACGTACGTGGCGGCGACGCCGTCGACCTTCGCCACCTGCCGCGCCACGCGCGCGGGGAGCGTCGGGGTGCGCCCGGTCGGCAGGCTCTCGTCGAGGCCGTCGTCCTTGGGCGTCACCGCGACGTCGGCCGAGGTGGACGCGAAGAGCCGGTCGAAGGTGCGGTTGACGGTGTCGGAGAAGATCAGGCTGCCCGCGACGAACGCCACCGAGAGGATCACGGCGAGCGCGGAGAGGGCGAGCCTCCCCTTGTGCGCGAGGAAGCTGCGGAGCGTGGCCTTCAGCACGGCGGCCCCCTCAGCCCTGACGGGGTTCGGCGTCCGGGGGAGCGGCGTGGGCGTCGGGGGCGGGTGGCGGGGGAGCGGCGCTCGGCACGGGGCCGGGCTTCCCGGGGGTGGCAGCGCGGGCGGTGCCCTGCGAGACGTCGAAGCGCTTCATGCGCTCAAGGACCGCCTCGGCCGTCGGCCTTGCCATCTCGTCCACGATCCGCCCGTCGGCGAGGAACAGCACCACGTCGGAGTGGGCGGCCGCACCCGGGTCGTGCGTCACCATCACCACCGTCTGGCCGAGCGCGTCCACGGCCTCGCGCAGGAAGCCGAGGACTTCCAGGCCCGCCCGTGAGTCGAGGTTGCCGGTCGGCTCGTCCGCGAAGATCAGCTCCGGCCGGGAGGCCAGGGCCCGGGCGCAGGCGACCCGCTGCTGCTGGCCGCCGGACAACTGCGCGGGCCGGTGGCGGAGCCGGTCGCGAAGCCCGAGCGTGTCGATGACGTGTTCCAGCCACTCCGTGTCGGGGCGCCGGCCCGCGATGTCCATGGGCAGGGTGATGTTCTCGCGGGCGCTGAGCGTCGGTATCAGGTTGAACGACTGGAACATGAAGCCCACGCGGTCCCGCCTGAGCCGCGTCAGCTCGCGCTCCTTCAGCCCGGTGATCTCGGTGTCGCCCAGCCACACCTGGCCGGCGGACACCGAGTCGAGCCCGGCGAGGGTGTGCATCAGCGTGGACTTGCCGGAGCCGGAGGGCCCCATCACGGCCGTGAACCGCCGCCGGGCGATGTCCACGTCCACCGCGTCGAGGGCGAGCACCGCGGTCTCGCCCGAGCCGTACGCCTTGGTCAGACCGCGGGCGCGGGCGGCG
Source organism: Streptomyces sp. CC224B (assembly GCF_030010595.1). Classification (NCBI taxonomy): domain Bacteria; kingdom Bacillati; phylum Actinomycetota; class Actinomycetes; order Kitasatosporales; family Streptomycetaceae; genus Streptomyces; species Streptomyces sp. CC224B. Next base: position 3,545 of record NZ_JASCXL010000176.1, read on the forward strand.
GTGCCCGAGGGCTCGGCGAGTTCGGTCTCCGGCGTCGAAGCAGGTGTGGACACGGCCGCCTCCCTGGTTGTGACCGTCCGCGGAGCGCGGAGGGGCTTGTGAGGGTAGGGGCACCGCGGAGCGTCCGGTATCCGTCGCAGGTCGGGCCACGAGACGTATGTAAGGGGCACCCTCCGGGGCCCCTTGTCGGTGCTAGCGCGGCGACGCTAGCGTGAGGGCATGGCGAAGACGCAGCTGAACGTGCGGGTGGACGAACACACCGCCCGAGCCGCGCGCGAGCGGGCCACGGCCCGCGGCATGAGCGTGAACCGGTACATCGAGGAGCTGGTCAAGCAGGACGTCGGTCGGCAGGGCCACACGTTCGTGGAGGCCGCCGCCGACTTCATGAAGCAGTACGAGTCCGTCTTCGCCGAGGAGTTCGGCGCGGACCGCGAAGGTCGTCGCTGACCGTTGAACCTGCGCATCGACCTCGCCTGGCTCCTCATGGTCGCCGAACAGAAGACTCCGGGGGACCCCCAGGTCGCCGACTGGGGAGCCCTGGTGGCGGCCGTCGCCCGGCACCAGGCGGAGATCTTCGATGTCCCCGTCTACGAGGGCCCGCACGACCGCGCCGCCGCCCTGCTCCAGGTCCTGCTGCACGTGCCCGCCCTGGAGCGCTCGAACGCGCTCTTCGCCGTGTCCGTCGCGTACGCGTACCTCGTCGCGAGCGGCGTGAAGGTGCTGACCTCCCCTGAGCAGGTACGGGACCTCGCCCGCCTGGTGAAGGAGGGCGGGGCGGGGGTGCGGGACATAGCGCGGGAGCTGCGCCAGTGGAGCAGCTGACGCCCGGCGGGGCGGGATGGACGGCTGCCGCCGCCGGATGAACAGGGGCTGATCGCTCGGCTTACCCGGCCTGCCCCGGCGGCCTCAATGCCCTGGCCCTGCCCCGGCGGCCTGCGCGCCCCGCGTACTTCTGCCGCGTACGCGGCGGCCTGCGCGACCCGCGCGCCTGCGTGCGGCGCGCGGCGTGGACCGATGAGTTCCGCCCGCCCCGGCGGTCACCCTCGTACAAGCGTGCACCCTCCACGACCTCAGGAGGCCGGACATGTCCGCCACCATCCAGCCGATGCTCGTCACCCCGGACGTCGTCCGGCTCCAGTCCTTCTACGCCCAGCTCCTCGGCGCCGAGCAGACCACCCGCGTCCCGGACGAGGGGCCCGTCTTCTTCGTGGCGCTGCGCGTCGGGGATTCGGAGCTCGGCCTCGTGGCCGACGAGAAGGCTCCCCTCGACACACCACAGCGGTCGCTGCTCAGCGTCCTGGTCCCGGACGTCGACGCCCTGCTCGACCACGTGGAGGGACTCGGCGGCACCGTGCTCGGCCCGCCGAACGACATGCCGTGGGGCCAGCGGGTCGCGCACGTCAGGGACCCGGACGGCAACAAGGTGAACCTGGTCCAGCCGATCTGAACACCGGCCCGAGGCCCCCGGCCGCCGCTCCGTCCTCACACCGGCCCGAGGCGCCCCCGGCCGCCGCTCAGTCCCCGTCCTCCCGCGGCCGTCGCGCCGTACCGAGCACGCACGACGACGTGGGCAGGCCCGGGCCCTTCGCCGGTACCCGGACGCGGCGGTAGGGGCCCAGCTCGAACCCGGCCCGGCGCAGCGCCCCCACCGGGTCCCGCGCGGTGTGGCAGCCGCCGAACAGCAGCGGCCACACCGTGCGGTCCAGGGCGCGCTGCGCCAGGGCGTGGGCCGCGCCCGGCGCCCGGCCGTGCTCGAAGAACCGCAGCTCACCGCCGGGCCGGAGCACCCGCCGCAGCTCGACGAGGGCACGCGTGACGTCGCGTACGCTGCACAGCACGAGCGAGGCGACGGCCACGTCGAAGGCCTCGCTCTTGACCGGCAGCGCCTCCGCGGCCCCCGGCACCACGTCCACCGGTACGTCCGCGCGCAGTGCGGCCGACACGGCCAACTGCCGCAGCAGCCGCTCCGGTTCGATCGCGACGACCTCGGAGACGGTGGCGGGATAGTGCGGGAAGTTCAGCCCGTTGCCGGCGCCGACCTCGATGACACGGCCGGACGCCCCGGTCAGCAGCTCCGCGCGGTGCGGGGCGACCGCCGGTTCGGACGCGACGCTGACGCGGGCGTAGAAGCGGGCGAAGAGAGGGTGGTGGACGGCGGGTTTCGCGGTCGGCACGGCGGCCTCCTCACGGAGGGTGGATGGCTGATATCTCCCCCCTCCCATGGCGGCCCAACCGGCGCCGCGCGCCCTGTCCGCGAACGCCGGACCGGTGGCAACCCTTCCGCCTCGCGGCGGACGCACCCCGCTGCACAGCAGGGCGCTCCCCGCTCACCCGCTCCGAACTCCCCGCTCACCCGGGCCCGTGGCACAGCGGGTGAACGGGGGAGCGGGGAGCGAGGGAGCGAGTGAGCGGACAGGCAGAACGGCTCAGGACGGAGCCGAACCGACCAGAACCGGTCAGGGAGCGGCAGAAGCAGAAGCAGAAACAGAAGCGAGAGTAGGAGAAGCAGCAGCGGGAGCAGGAGAAACAGAAGCAACAGCGAACGCCCCCGCCTCCCACGTCCCCCCGAGCTCCGCCCCGAGCCACCCCGCGGCCTCCGCCCGGAACCGCTCCCCGCCTAGGACCCCGGCCCCCTCCGGCACCGCGCCGAGCAGCGGAGCGCCCGCCATCGGGCCCAGCTCCGCCACGTTGCAGCGGGCCGCGAGGTCCGGCTCCGCGGGCCAGCTCCCGATGACCACGCCGAGCGTCTCCAGCCCCCGCGCCCGCAGCGCCTCACCCGTCAGCCGGGTGACGTTGAGCGTGCCGAGCCCCGCCGTGGCGACGACGAGCACCGGCGCCCCCAGCTCCCGCGCCGCGTCCGCGAGGGTCGCCCCCGTGTCGTCGAGGTGGACGAGCAGGCCTCCGGCCCCTTCGACGAGGACGAGGTCATGGGAGGCCGCGAGCTTCTCCGCGGCCTCGGCCACCTCGGTCGGCGTGACGGGGGCGAGCCCCGCGCGCCGGGCGGCCGTCGCCGGGGCCAGCGGCTCGGGGAAGCGGGCGAGTTCGCGGCCGGTGACGCCCTCGCCCGCCAGCCGCCGCACCTCGTCGACGTCCCCCGGCTCACCGGGGCCGACCCCGGTCTGCGCGGGCTTGAGGACGGCGACGCTGCGCCCGGCGGCGAGCGCCACCGCGGCGACGGCCGCCGTCGTCACCGTCTTCCCGATCTCCGTGCCCGTCCCGGACACCACGACGACACTCACGCCGCGCCCTCCTCGCTCATGCCCGTACCTCGCCAGCTCACTTCTCTGCCTCGCGTGCTCACTCCTGTGCCTCCGTGCTCGCGCGCGCCGCCGCGCGGACGGCCTGTCCGACGTGCGCCACGTCGTCGTCCGAGGTGATGTAGGGCGGCATGGTGTAGATGAGGTTGCGGAACGGCCGCAGCCACACCCCCGCCCGCACCGCGGCCCGCGTGGCCGCCTCGACGTCGACCTGGTGGTCGAGCTGGACGACGCCGAGGGCGCCCAGGACCCGGACGTCCCGGACCCCGGGGATGTCGGTGGCCGGGGCGAGGCCCGCGCGCAGACCGGATTCGATGCGCTTGACCTCGGTCTGCCAGTCCTGGCCGAGCAGCAGGTCGATGGACGCGTTCGCCACCGCCGCCGCCAGGGGGTTGCCCATGAACGTCGGGCCGTGCGCGAGCACCGGCACCTCGCCGCGCGCGATGCCCTCCGCGACGCGCGCCGTGCACAGCGTCGCCGCCATCGTCAGATAGCCGCCGGTGAGGGACTTGCCCAGGCACATCACGTCGGGCGTCACGGCCGCGTGGTCCGCCGCGAACAGCGCGCCCGTGCGGCCGAAGCCCGTCGCGATCTCGTCGAACACGAGCAGCACGTCGTGCGCGTCGCACGCCTCCCGCAGCGCCCGCAGATACCGCGGCGAGTGGAAGCGCATGCCGCCCGCGCCCTGCACCACGGGCTCCACGATGACGCCCGCGAGTTCGTGCGCGTGCCGCCCGATCAGGTCGTGCAGATGCTGCGCGTACGTCTCGTCGTACGCGTCGAAACCCGCCGGGGGCAGGTCGGCGAAGACCTGCTGCGGCAGGACCCCCTGCCACAGGTGGTGCATGCCGCCCTGCGGGTCGCACACCGCCATGGGCTGCCAGGTGTCGCCGTGGTAGCCGCCGCGCCAGGTGAGCATCCGCCGCTTCTCGGGCCGGCCGAGGGAGCGCCAGTGCTGGAGGCACATCTTGACCGCGACCTCGACGGACACCGACCCGGAGTCGGCGAGGAAGACGTGCTCCAGGCCCTCGGGCGTGAGGTCCACGAGCCGTTTGGCGAGCCGCACGGCGGGCTCGTGGGTGAGCCCGCCGAACATCACGTGGCTCATCCGGTCGAGCTGCCCGCGCACCGCCTCGTTGAGGGCGGGGTGGTTGTAGCCGTGGATGGCCGACCACCACGAGGACATGCCGTCGATCAGCTCGCCGACGCCGGCGACCCTGAGGCGCACGCCCGCGGCCGACTCCACGACCAGGGGTTCCTGTCGTCCGGGCATCGGACCGTACGGGTGCCACACGTGCGCCCGGTCGAGCTCCAGGACGCGCTGTACGTCGAGCACGGGGTCAGGCATTGGGCGCCAGGTCCGTCCCCGCGCCCCGGCGGCGCACCGCCACCAGGTCCGTGCGCGCCCCGGGCACGGCCGTCCCCGCCGCGGCGGCGCCCGGTGCGGAGGCCTCCGCACCCCCGGCGGCCCCCACAGCCCCGGCAGTCCCGACAGCCCCGGCAGTCCCGACAGCCCCAGCGGCCCCCACAGCCCCAGCGGTCTCCGCGATCCCGGCGGCCTCCCCGGCCCCGGCCTCGGCCCCGCACGGCTCCGCCTCTCCCGAGCCGCATACGGAACCGCAGCCTCCGCCGCGGCGGTGCTCCGGCAGCGTCACCTGCTCCGTGGTCTCCACCTCGAACCCGGCGTCCGCGATCATCTCCAGGTCGGCCTTGCCCGCCTGGCCCTCGCTGGTCAGGTAGTCGCCGAGGAAGATCGAGTTGGCGAGATGCAGGGCCAGCGGCTGGAGCGTGCGCAGGTGCAGCTCGCGGCCGCCCGCGATGCGGACCTCGACGTCCGGGCAGACGAACCGCACCATGGCGAGGATGCGCAGGCAGCGCTGCGGCGTGAGGTGCCACTCCTTGGCCAGCGGGGTGCCCTCGAAGGGGATGAGGAAGTTCACCGGCACGGAGTCCGCGTCGAGCGCGCGCAGCGAGAAGACGACGTCGACGAGGTCCGCGTCCGTCTCGCCCATGCCCGCGATCAGCCCCGAGCAGGCGGAGAGCCCGGCCGCGTGCGCCTTCCGCACGGTGTCGACCCGGTCGGCGTAGGTGTGCGTCTTCGTGATGGCGCCGTACGTCGCTTCCGAGGTGTTCAGGTTGTGGTTGTACGCGTCGACGCCCGCGCCGCGCAGCCGCTCGGCCTGGCCCTCGGAGAGCAGCCCGAGGCAGGCGCAGACCTCGACGTCCTCGTTCTGCTCCTTGATCGCCTTGACGGTGTCCGAGACCCGGTCGATGTCGCGGTCCGTCGGCCCCCGGCCGCTCGCCACCAGGCAGACCCGCTTGGCGCCGCCGGCGAGCCCGGCCGCCGCGGCCTCGGACGCCTCCTGCGGCTTCAGCCAGGTGTACTTCAGGATGCCGGTGTCCGCGCCGAGCCGCTGCGAACAGTACGAGCAGTCCTCCGGGCACAGGCCGGACTTCAGATTGACCAGGTAGTTGAGTTTCACCCGCCGCCCGAACCAGTGGCGCCGCACCTTTCCGGCCGCCGCCACCACGTCGAGCAGCTCGTCGTCGGAGGTCGCGAGCACGGCCAGCGCCTCGTCACGGGTCGGCGCTTCCCGCCGAAGCCCCTTGTCCACCAAGGTGTTGAGCAGATCCATGGCGCTGATCCTGACGTACGGCAGTCTCTCTGACCATGGAGAAACCACACAACAGAACCCGGAGCAGGTGTGGGTATTGCCACACCATGGCCCGGTGGCGCGGAGGCTAGGGTCTGTGCACTGTCTACAAACGCATCCTTTCGCACCGCCCGTGCGGACGACGACCTGGAGGCCCCATGGCGAGCGCGCCGTTCGACTGGATCGACGAACGGGCGCGGGAGCGGGAGCGCGCCGGGCTCGTGCGCGCCCTGCGCCCGCGCCCGGCCGAATCCCCCCTGCTCGACCTCGCGGGCAACGACTACCTGGGCCTCGCCCGCCACCCGGAGGTCACCGCGGCGGCGGCCGCGGCGGCCCGCCGCTGGGGCGGCGGCGCCACCGGCTCGCGCCTGGTGACGGGCTCCACCGAACTCCACGCCGAACTGGAGCGCGAGCTGGCGGCATTCTGCGGTGCCGAGGCCGCCCTCGTCCTGTCGTCCGGGTACGCGGCGAACCTCGCGGCCGTCACCGCACTCGCCCCGTACGGCTCGCTGATCGTCTCGGACGCGGGCAACCACGCCTCCCTGATCGACGGCTGCCGCCTGGCGCGCGGCACGACCCAGGTGGTGCCGCACGCGGACCCGGAGGCGGTGCGCAAGGCGCTCGCCACCCACGAGGGGCCCGCGCTCGCGGTGACGGACTCGGTGTTCTCGGTGGACGGCGACGCCGCGCCGCTGGGGGAACTCGCTGCCGGCTGCCGGGAGTACGGCGCGGGCCTGGTCGTCGACGACGCCCACGGCCTCGGCGTGCTCGGCGCCGGCGGCCGGGGCGCCCCGCACGCGGCCGGACTCGCGGGCGCGCCCGACACGGTGGTCACCGTCACGCTCTCGAAGTCCCTGGGCAGTCAGGGGGGCGCCGTGCTCGGCCCGGCCCGGGTCATCGACCACCTGGTCAACACCGCGCGGACGTTCATCTTCGACACGGGCCTCGCGCCCGCCGCGGCCGGGGCGGCGCTGGCCGCCCTGCGGCTGCTCGGCCGCGAGCCGGAGCGCGCCGCCCGCGCGCGCACGGTGGCGGGCCGGCTGTACGAGCTGCTGGTGGGGGAGGGGTTCTCGGCGGTCCGTCCGGACGCCGCCGTCATCTCGGTACGCGCCCCGTCGCCCGCGGCGGCGGTGCGCTGGGCGGCCGACTGCCGGGCCGCCGGTGTCGCTGTGGGGTGCTTCCGTCCGCCGTCGGTCCCCGACGGCGTCTCGCGGTTGCGGCTGACCGCCCGCGCCGACCTGGGCGACGAGGAACTCGCCGAGGTCGTCGGTGTGATCAGCCGCACCGCACCCTGACACACGAGATCTGGCACCTACGACCTGGGCCCAGGGTCCGGCGCACTCACTCGGGCCTCATCTCAGGGCCGAGGGGGCTTCACCGAAGGGCGTCGATGAAGTCTTCCCAGGCCGTGGGTGAGAAGAGGACGGCCGGGCCGGCCGTCCTCTTCGAGTCGCGCACGGCGAGCAGGCCCGCCAGCGGGCCGGAGCCGAGCGAGGCGGTCTCCACACAGTTGTTCATTCCGTTGCTGCGGCTGCTGCGCCACCATCGCGCGCCCCTGAGAGACGTGCTGGAGGGAACGGACCGAGGCAGTGCAGTCATGGTGCCTCCTTACGCGCCGTCGCCTAAAACGGCGATGTAATCCATTGAATCCTGAACGGAAAGCGCCTGTCCCTGGAGGGAGTTGAAGGCGTCGGTGTACGCCTGAAGGTCTTCTTTCCGTTCGAGGTAGAGGCTACTCGTCAAGTGGTCGAGAACAACCACATCCAGATCAGAAATGTTCGGAAAGGAAAGAATAACGAAAGGGCTGATCAGGCCCATGTGCTCGCCGGAGGTGAACGGCAGCACCTGAAGCCGCACTTGAGGCAACTGGGCCGCGTCGAGTAACCGCCGCAACTGGCCGGAAAGCACCTCGGGCCCGCCCACCTGCCGCCGCAGCACCGCCTCGTCCAGGATGACGCTCAGCCGCAGCGGCGGCTCGCTGCGCAGCACGTCCTGGCGGGCGAGGCGCACCTGCACCAGCGCCTCGACCTGCTCCTCCGGCATCCCGGCGAGGGCGGCACGTGTCACCGCGCGGGCGTACTCCGGGGTCTGCAACAGGCCGGGCACCACCGTGGTCTCCAGCGTGCGCACCCGGCAGGCCTGCGACTCCAGGCTGATGAAGTCGCGGTACGCGGGCGGCAGCAACCCCCGGTAGGCGTGCCACCAGTGGTGGCGCCCGTGCTCGTCCCCGCCGCCGGCCAGGGCGACGAGCAGCTCCCGCAGGTGCGGGTCCTTGACCTGGTACGTCTCCAGCAGGAGCCGTACGTCCGCGGCCTTCACACCGCTGCGGCCCGTCTCGATCCGGCTGACCTTCGACTGGTGCCAGCCGACGAGCGCGGCGGCCTCGCCGCTGGTGAGGCCCGCCTCGGCGCGCAGCGCCCGCAATTCCGCGCCGAGCTTGCGCCGGCGCACCGCGGGGCCGTACTGCATGGCTGTCTCCTTCTGCGTTCCGCCGGAAGTCCGCGCCAACCGTAGAGGACGGCGGGGGAACCGCCAGTGTTACGCCCAAATACGGTCTGCCGTCGCAGAGTTCACCGCTTCGAGCGACAGATATATGCACATCTCGGTGGATCGCCGGGCGCGGCCCGCGTGACAGTGGCAGTCTGACGCATAGCACCAGCTCCGGGACGGTCCTTGAGTGCTTCCGCCACGCGTCGGAGTACCGGTCCCGGCGGGAAAGGGACGGCGCCGTCATGGCAGACCACCAGGAAGCATCAGTCACCCTGCCGAGCGACCCTGTCTCGGTCTCCTCCGCCCGTCAGTACGTGGGTGACGTCCTGACGGAGTGGGGCCTGCCTCCGGACGCGGACGTGGCCGACACGGTCCGGCTCATCGTCTCGGAGCTCGCCACGAACGCGGTGCAGCACACCTCGGGCCTCTCGCCCACGTTCACCGTGGACGTCCAGCTCGACCGCGACGAGCGGCTGCACATCGGGGTCACCGACAGCCACCCCCGCTTTCCGCAGCGGCTGCCCGCCGCCGTGCAGCAGGACAACGGCCGAGGCATGGTGATCATCCGCTGGCTCACCGCCGAGTGCGGCGGCAGACTCTCGGTCTGCCGGACGGCGGAGGGCGGCAAGACGGTGTGGATCACCCTGCCCTGGACGGTGCCGGTGGAGGGCTGAGCCCTCCCGGCGGGGCGCCCCACGACCCCCGGAGCGGCACCCCGCGACCACCGGGGCGGCACCCCGCGACCACCGGGGCGGCGCCCCGCGCGACGGCACCCGCCGACGGCGTCACAGCCGTCCGTTGGCCCGCCCGATCGCGCGCGGCAGCACGCCCCACAGCCCGGTGCAGACCAGGAAGGTGGCCACACCGGCGATCACCCCTTCCGTGCGGCCCGCCGCGACGTCGACGACGAGCAGGACGGAGCCCGTCAGCGCGAGCACGAGCACGCCGAGGCCCACAGCGGCGAGCTTCGAGGAGACCCGCACGATCAGCGGTTTGGCGCCGCGCTGGAAGAGCGTGCGGTGCACCGCGGCGGGCGCGGTGAACAGCGCGGCGGCGAGCACCGCGAGCAGCAGCGTGACGACGTACGTGTGGCGCTGCACGCTGTCGAGCGACGGGAAGCGGGGCGTGAAGGCGAGCGTGAGCAGGAAGGCGAAGAGGATCTGTACGCCGGTCTGCGTGACCCGCAGCTCCTGGAGCAGCTCGCCGAAGTTGCGGTCGGCGCGCTCCAGCGGGGTCTCGTTGCGGGTGCGCCGGGAGGAGCCCGGTCTGGGGGTGCCCGACGAGTGGGGGCGATGATCGGCCATGGTCCCCGAGTATCCGCGCGAGGCCGCTCCACGCCCGTCGTGACGGCCCGGCGGCGGAGCCGGGCGGGTGACACGGGCTCCGCGGGGCCCGGGTGCTCCGGGGTCCGTGGGGCCCGGAGCCTCAAGAGTCCGCCACCCGTTCGGCACGCCGGGTGGCGGGGGCCGCCCGCCCGGTGGCGGGCGGGCGGCGGCCGCCGCGCGAGGGGGGGGCCCGGGCGGGGGGGGGGGCCGGGCCCCCCCGGGGGCCCCCCCCCCCCCCCCCCGGGACCGGCCCCCC